>JAOZKS010000100.1 GCA_029935255.1 Pontiella sp. | reverse complement strand
GTCGAACCCATGGGCCGCGGCACCGCCACCGGCGACCACGCCGCCACCATGACCTACGGCATGCCCGGCATCATCCACGGCTTCAAGTGCTATCTGCTCCAAGACGACAAAGGCGAGCCAGCGCCCGTCTACTCCATCGCCAGCGGACTCGACTATCCCGGCGTCGGCCCCGAGCACAGCCACCTCAAAGATGAAGGCCGAATCCAATACACCTCCGCCACCGATGAAGAGTGCCTCGACGCCTTCTACAAGCTCAGCCGTCAGGAAGGAATCATCCCCGCGCTCGAAAGCGCGCACGCCGTTGCCTTCGCCATGAAAAAGGCAAAAGAAATGGGAAGCGGATCCATCCTGATCAACCTCTCCGGTCGGGGCGACAAAGACCTCGACTTCGTGGCCGAAAACTATGGCTACGGCGACAGCGAATAAGCAGGAAATCGAATGTATCCTAAACCGAAAAAAAGCTGGGGCACATGGTTCTTCCAGATCTTTCTGGGGGTTTCTGTCCTTATTCTTATTGGAGCCATCGCCTTCGGGATCTTCATCTCCAAAGATGGCGGCGAGGGCTTCAGGAACCTCACGAGCGGAGGGGACGGTCCGTTCGGCCTTTCGCAATGACCCAAGGAGTTCACATGCATCGATTCATTTTTCCACTTACCCTAGCGCTCGCCACGGTCGGCGCGGCACTCGGTGCACCGGCCAAGAAGCCCAGCGTTGGCTACGATAACACACCAAAACTACCCTCCGGCTGGCGGGTGCACGACATCGCTCGGCCGCAGCCCGTCGTCGTTTCTCCGGGCGTACAACCGGGTGATGCCCCGTCCGATGCCATCGTTTTGTTCGATGGAACCGATCTAGCGGCTTGGCACGGCATGAAGCAGGACAACAAAAAGAAGCGGCGCTACAACCCCGAAGGTCAGGCGCTCTGGAAGGTAGAGAATGGCACCATGCAGTGCACGCCCACCGGGGACCTCATCACCAAACAGGCGTTTGGCGACTGCCAGTTGCACATTGAGTGGCAAAGCGAAAATCCGCCCAAGGGCGATTCCCAGGGGCGGGGCAACAGCGGAGTGTTCATGATGGGCATGTACGAAACTCAGGTTTTGGACTGTTTTGAAAACCGCACCTATGCCGATGGTGCTGCCGGATGCGTCTATGGCCAAACACCGCCGCGGGTTAACGCCTGTAGGAAACCGGGCGAGTGGCAGGTTTACGATATCATTTTTCAGGCCCCTCGCTTTGAGGGCGAAATGCTGGTTTCCCCAGCCTACATCACCGTATTGCTCAACGGAGTGTTGGTTCAGCACAAGACCGAGATCCTCGGTCCGACCGCCCACAAGAAGCTGCCGGTCTACAAACCCCACGCCGCCAAGTTGCCGATAAAACTGCAGGACCACAGCAACCCCACTCGCTTCCGCAACATCTGGATTCGCGAGCTGGATCTGCTGAAGAATACGGATAAGTCCGAGTAGTTATTCCCCGGCGTATTTCAGCCCCCACTGGGCGCGGAGCGTATCCATCGTCTGCATCATGGCATAGGTTTCGGAGAGCGGCAGGATCTCGCTCTCCATTTTTCCGGCCGCAATGCATTCCATGGCATGGGCGATCTCGAACGTAAAGTTTTCGCCCTCGCCGTAGGGGAACTTGAGGCGTTCGGGCTCTTCTCCCTCGCGAACAATCTCCAGCTCCTGCGCGGCAAGAAACCACGGCATGCGGATATAGCCTTTGGTTCCGCACACGATCCCCTCAACTGGTGCGTGGTGTGTGAACGAGGAGGAAAGCTGGGCGCGGCGACCGTTTTCATAGTCGAAGAGATAGAACGCGCGATCATCCACTCCGGTGTCGCCCAGCACCACTGAACTTTGGATGCGCGAGGGTTGTTCACCAAAAACAAGGGCGGCAAAGGTGATGGGATAGATTCCAAGATCGAGCAAGGCCCCGCCCGCCAAGGCTTTGTTCCGAAGGCGGTGCCCGGGCCCAAACCCCGAGCCGTCAATGCTGAAGTCTGCCTTGACGGTAAGCACCTCGCCAATCGTTCCTTCAGCGAGCACATCCTGAAGCTTTCCAATCCCCGGAAGAAAACGTGTCCAAACGGCCTCCATCATGAACCGGTTTTTTTCGCGGGCCAGTTCAATGAGCTCCAAGGTTTGGGCCGCGTTGACGGTGAAGGGTTTTTCGCAGAGCACATGCTTGCCGTTTTCAAGGCAAAGCTTGGCATTCTCGAAATGAAAGTTATGCGTGGTGGCGATGTAGACGGCATCGATATCGGGATCGGAGACGAGCGCTTCATAGTCGGTATAGACCTGCACTATTCCGTGCTTTTCGGCAAACTCTGCCGCCCGCCCGGGCGTACGCGATGCCCCGGCAAGCAGGGTGCCTTGTTCCAAAGCCTGAAGGCTTGTTGCAAATAAATTCGCAATGCCTCCGCATCCCATGATTCCCCACTTTATATTCTGCATAGTCATCTCCTTTTCAGCTTCCGAAAGGATGAGGAAGCCCCCGCCTCAAGGCAAGTCCTCCCGTATGCAATATGTACTCCGTGTTTTACGGCCGTTAATCCTATGTACTTTCATAGGCCGAAAAAGATTTTGACCTTTCAAGAACATAACGCTATTACTTATATTCGTTCAAAGAGGATGCCGATGAAAAAGATGATCTATGCCGATGCCAAAAAACTTGTCGATACCATTTGTTCCGCCGCGCGGGCCGGGGAATATGAAACTCGGACATCGTTTTTCGAGATGGTGGCTGGAAATCCCGATCTGGCGGTTCAGGGCTATAATGCCTTTGGAAAAATTTTCTACTGGAATACCCCGTCCGCCCACCTCTATGGCTACAGCGAATCCGCAGCGGTCAACAAAGACCTGTTCGATCTGCTCCTCCCGCAGGAACTACGAGGGTTTGCGCGCGATCTGATCTCAACGGCATATAAAACGGGAAGAACGCCCGATGCCTCCGCCTGCGACCTGATCCAGCGCAACGGTGAATATATCACCGTATTCTCCGGTCATCTTATGTTTCAGTGGGATCACGCAACCACCCCGGAATTCTATTGCATCGACATTGGCATCGAACCGCAACCGGCCTGACCGGCCTTGGCAGACTCAGCCGCCGAAGCCTTTCACGATATAGATCCAGACCGGGAGTGTGAAAATACTCAGCACGGTGCTTAGCACCAGAACCGACGAGACAAACCCGCGTTCGACCCCAAGCTGGCAGCTAATCACATACATCGCCACCGCACTGGGGGCTCCTGCCAGCATCACGGCAACCCCCAAGGTCACCGGAGAGGCTTCCGGACAGAGCCATAGGATCAGTACGATCGTGAGCAAAGGATGCAAGATCAACTTGGAAGCAACCGTCCAGCCGAGTGCGCCCAGGTGCGAGCGGGTTTTCTCCCACTTAAGCGAGGCCCCGATGGAGAGCAGTGCCAGCGGCAAACCCATCCCTCCGACCAACTTCAAAAACGATCCCAACAGACTCGCCGATTCGATTGCAACCCTTGGAAGATTGAGCGATCCGTCGGTGCTGCGGAACTGCTCCGCCAAAATCGCCACGCCAACCCCTGCCACGGCAGAGAGCAGGATGGGGTTCAAAAAGGCTTTCTTGATTCGCTCGCCGATCTTTACATCGCCCGAACCCGCCCCGTAGAACCCAATCACCAAATAGCCGAACAAAATGACGAACGGCAGGACGAACCCATTATAGCTCGCCGCTTTGGCCAACCCCTCGGAACCAAATGCATTCTGGCAAAGCGGAAGACCAATATAGGTTGCATTCGGCCAAAACGTGCCGAACACAAACGCAGCGGCAAAACCGCCCTTGAAGCCATTGATCTTGGCAATGAGCATGGTGAGCACCATCACGGCAACCAGCCCGATGAGCGGCATCAGGAGCAGAGCCGGATCAAGAAAGGAATCGAACCGCTGCTTTGCAACCTCGTTGAAGATCAGCGCCGGCAGGGAAAATGTGTAGACCAGCCAATTGATAAACGAACAATGCTCTTCTTTGATTCTGCCCTTGATTCCCAGCCATTTCCCAAGCCCCAGCACGGCGAATACCGGAACGCAGATTACCAAAACATCCATTACCCTTAAGAAATCCATGTGCATACTATTGGGGAAATCCGATCCAAGGAACAAGCCCCGAACTGCCTATATCCATTTGGTGATCATTTCGGGAGCGAGGCGCGGGCGTATTTTCCGATCGCCGGAAACCGGCCAGCCCACCGTGATAAGGCCGACGGGTTCGATCCGGCGCGGCCAGTCCACAATCTTTCGGATCTCCTTCGGCTTAATCCATCCGATCCAACAGGTGCCCAATCCCAGCTCCTCGGCCTGGAGCACAAGATGCTCTCCCGCGATACCTAGATCGAGCAACGGATAATCCACGCCGGATATCTTTGGGGCAATCGTATGGGTGAAGGCCGACTTTTCCATGCCCAGCGCAATGATCGCCCCGGCATCCTCCGCCCACGTCATAGGGATTCCGGCAAGGAAGGCCTCATGGATCAGCCGCATGCGGGTTTCCTCGGCCTCCACCACCGCAAAGCGCCACGGTTGCTTGTTGCAGGCCGACGGCGCCAACCGCGCCGCCTCAAGCATCAGCTCCAACGATTCCCGGGGGACCGGCCGCGGCTCGTAGGAGCGGCAGCTCGTTCGCTGCTTCACCAAGTGGATGAATGATCCGTTTCCCATGGGTTGGAAACTAGGCCAGACCTGAACTCCACGCGAGGTGATTTCCCATTATTTTGTTGGCATACATAAGAAACATGATCCATAAATAGTCCTATTGAGTTGTAAAAGATAATTGAGGAAATGCTGATGAGTACCTTGGGTTGGACCTTACTGATTGTGGCCGGAGGCAGTTTGCTTGCGCTGGGCTACGCGGCGACAAAAACAAGATGGATTTTCAATCAGCCGGTCGAGAATAAAAAGCTCAAAGAAATCGGGGGCTTTGTTGCCGAGGGAGCGATGGCGTTTCTGGCGAGGGAGTACAAGGTGCTGGTGCCTTTTGTTCTTTTGGTGGCGGCATTCCTTGCCTTGGCCAATCAGGGCGTATTGCGATACCAGGCCGTGGCCTTCGTGGTGGGGGCCATGGCCTCCGCCCTCGCAGGGTTTATCGGAATGAAGGTGGCCACGGCGGCCAATACCCGAACCACCGAAGCCGCCCAAGGCGGTTTGATTCCCGCGCTCAAGGTGGCATTTACGGGGGGAAGCATTATGGGAATGAGTGTGGTCGGGCTGGCCATGCTCGGTTTTTTTGTCCTGCTGCTTCCTGGAATGCTGGCGTTTGGTTCCTCGATTGAAGCTCTTACCGAGCAGGTTCTGCCCATTGTTAGCGGATTTAGCCTCGGGGCAAGTTCGATGGCGCTGTTTGCCCGGGTGGGCGGCGGTATCTTTACCAAGGCGGCCGATGTGGGTGCGGACCTGGTCGGAAAGGTCGAGGCGGAAATCCCCGAAGACGATCCCCGAAACCCCGCCACGATTGCCGACAACGTGGGCGACAATGTGGGGGATGTCGCCGGTATGGGGGCAGACCTTTTCGAGTCCTACGTGGGTTCGATTATCGGAGCCATGGTTCTCGGGGCCAGCCTTGCGGCGGGCGATGCCTTTCGGCTGAAACTGGTGGTCTTCCCGTTGCTTCTGGCGGTGGCCGGCATCGTTGCGGCCATAGCCGGCGTGGGGCTGGTACAGGTGAAAGAAGGGAAGTCGGCGCAGGCGGCGCTGAACAAGGGAACCTTTGGTGCGGCCGGTATTGCGGCGATCTTCTCGTTGGTTCTGAGCTATTTCTTTTTGGGGCGCGGCGAGGCCGACGGCGGGATCGGTTGGCTCAGCGTGTTTGGTTCCTCCGTACTGGGCATGGTGGCCGGCGCTCTGATCGGGATGATCACGGAATACTATACCGGCACGAACACCAAGCCGGTGAACAAGATTGTTAAATCCTGCGAAACCGGCGCGGCCACAACCCTGATCACGGGAATGGGCGTGGGCATGGCCTCGGCCTTTATTCCGATTGCCATCATCGTGGCAACCATACTTTCGAGCCACGCGTTTGCCGGGCTGTACGGGATTGCCATAGCCGCTCTCGGCATGTTGATGACCCTCGGGGTCCAACTGGCGGTCGATGCCTATGGGCCCATTGCCGACAATGCCGGCGGGCTTGCGGAAATGTCGGAATTCCCCCCGAAGGTGCGGGGTATTACGGACGAGCTGGATGCCGTGGGCAACACCACCGCCGCCATTGGAAAGGGGTTTGCCATCGGTTCGGCCGCCCTGACCTCCATCATCCTGTTCTCGGCATTCCGGCAGCAAGTGGGTGTGGGAACGATCGATCTGATGAATCCACGGGTCATTTCCGGGGTTCTTCTGGGGGCGGTTCTGCCCTACCTCTTCTCCTCCATGGCCATGAACGCCGTCGGCGAGGCCGCCTTTGCCATGATCGAAGAGGTGCGCAGACAGTTTCGGGAAAAACCGGGCATCCTAAAGAATACCGAGCAACCGGACTACAAGCGGTGTGTCGACATTTCCACCGCGTCGGCGCTGAAGGGTATGATTCTCCCCGGGGTGATCGCGGTGCTGAGCCCGGTTCTGGTCGGCTTTATTGGCGGACCGAAAATGCTGGCGGGAACCTTGATCGGCGTGACTGCATCCGGGGTGGTTCTGGCCATCTTCATGTCGAACGCCGGCGGCGCATGGGACAACGCAAAAAAGATGATCGAAGGCGGCGCGAGCCAAGGCAAGGGGTCGGAGGCTCACAAGGCGGCAGTCGTCGGCGATACCGTGGGAGATCCCTTCAAGGATACCGCCGGGCCTTCGCTCAATATCCTGATCAAACTCATGGCCATCATCTCGCTGGTGATTGCTCCAATGCTTAAACTCTTCTGGGGGCTGTAAAATGAACTACGAAAACCGAATGTACATGGTGCTTTATCCCAACACGACCTTGATTGCCTCGCAGTACGACCCCGAAATGTTTGCCCGGCACTATACCTCCGGCTCCAGCAGGCACTATTCCGGAAAGGTGATTTTCGTGGAGGTGGATCCGGGCTTCCGGAACGACTTCTTCGACATTGAAAACATCCTCAACGACATGGTTCCCCACTCCGACGGGCGCCCCAAAGCAACCAAGTTTATTGCGTCCTACCGAGTGCTGGAACACGTCGACTTTTCTGCGATTGGAAAGCTGTACATCTCGACCGAGGAGGGGCATTGCATCGGTCTCGAAAAAGGCGCGCACGACTCGAAAGGCGAAGAGTCGATCCGGATCTATGCCGAAATTGCGCCGATGCGCATGTTGGTCATGTCAAAATGCCCCCCAGCGGAGTTTGGGGCCTATATTACCGACCCGGACAACCACAAAAGCGCCCCGAAACAGTTCTACACCCAGCTCGATATCGATCTGCTGGAGTTTCTCGAAGAGTTCGAAAAGAACCCCTTCAGGCCCTCGCCAATCACCGCCCTGCATCCCTCCACGATCCGGGATGCCTTCCACGTGCTGACCGCCTATCCAGCAAAGAAGAACAAGGGCCTTGCTCTGGACAGCAACATCGATACGATTTCCTACCGCCTGCTAAAACACGGTTTCTCCTTTTCCTCAAAAGCGGAAAACATATTCTACCCCCTACCAAGCCATGCGACCATCGAGGCCATGAATCTTAAGTTTTGGCGAACCATGTAGCTTTTGTTGGACGGGACCGCTTGCCAGCATGCGCAAATCCAATCTTGCGGCGGCGCATAAAAGATTTGATTCAACAAACGACCCTAATGTATAGTCCATCTGCTTCTTCGAAACAGAAGGTGTTACCCATCTAAGCCACTCGACTCAAATGCCTTAAACTAGGAGTATATTATATGCATACTGTAATTACGTCTATCTGGTGGATTGCGCCGATCGCCTCCATCTTCGCGCTTGGATTTGCCGTCTATTTCTACAAGAAAATGATGTCAGCCCCCGAAGGCAACGAAACCATGGTCGAAATTGCCGGATACGTCCGCGACGGCGCAATGGCCTATCTGATGCGCCAGTACAAGGTGGTCATCATTGTATTCATCGTGCTGCTGGTTATCCTCCAAGGGCTGGCGCTCGCCGGCATCCAGAACCCCTTTGTCCCGATCGCCTTTTTGACGGGCGGCTTCTTCTCCGGCCTCTGCGGCTTCATCGGCATGAAGACCGCCACCGCCGCCTCTTCGCGCACCGCGCAGGGCTGCTCGGAAGGCCTCAATCGCGGGCTGCAGGTGGCCTTCCGCTCCGGCGCGGTAATGGGCCTGGTCGTAGTCGGCTTCGGCTTGCTCGATATCTGCATCTGGTATTTCGCCCTCGACAAAATCTACTCCCCCGAAAACATGGCCAACGGCCTTTCGCTCTGGGGTATGGAGCTGGTTCCGGCAGGCTGCACCGTGGCTGAAAAACTCGTCCACATGACCACCACCATGATCACCTTCGGCATGGGCGCCTCCACGCAGG
>JAOZKS010000099.1 GCA_029935255.1 Pontiella sp. | reverse complement strand
TCTCTGGATTATCCAGGCGGTCTCGGCCTATTTGAAAGAGACCGGCGACTATGATTTCCTGAACGAGGAAATTACGTTCTACAGCAAGGAACTTCCGTTGGCCGAGCGCGAGAAGGGAACGGTTCTTGAACACCTGAAACGTGCGCTGGAATTCACCAAGACCCACACCGGTCAACACGATCTTCCGCTTCTCGGGTTTGCCGACTGGAACGACACCGTCAACCTGCACGGCGATGCGGAAAGTGTGATGATTGCCAACCTCTACGGCCGCGCACTGCTGGAAATGATTGATCTGATGGAGTACCTTGAACATAAAGCCGAGGCCAATGAGTATCGCGCCGACCATGCACACATGAAGGCCGTGCTCAACGAGCACTGCTGGGATGGCGACTGGTATATGCGCTACTTTGAGGAGGACGGAGTCCCGATCGGATCGAAGCAAAACAGCGAAGGGAAAATCTACACCAACGCCCAGTCATGGAGCGTCTTTTCCGGTTTCGCTACCGACGAACGCGCCGTGCAGGCCCTCGAGTCCGTTCACGAAAAGCTCAACACGAAGTTTGGTATTAAGCTCAGCTATCCGGGCTACAATGGGTTTGATCCCACCAAGGGCGGGGTGACGACCTACCCGCCGGGCGCCAAGGAAAATGGCGGCATCTTCCTTCATTCTAACCCCTGGGTCATGATTGCCGAAACCATGATGGGCAACGGCGACCGCGCCTTCCAGTACTACAACCAGATCAACCCAGCGGCCCAGAATGATCGCATCGACGAATTTGAGTGCGACCCCTATTGCTATCCGCAGAATATTCTAGGCGACGAGCATCCCCAGTTTGGCCTGGCTCGCAATAGCTGGTTGTCCGGCACCTCATCCTGGACGTACCAAGTGGCGACCAAACACATTCTCGGCATCATGCCGCAGCACGGCGGGCTGGAAATCAACCCCTGCATCCCGCATGTGTGGGATGGGTTCAGCGTGGTGCGCAGGTTCCGGGGAGCCACCTACGCGATCCGCATCCAGAATCCGGAAAATGTGTCCAAGGGCATTGTTTCCATCGTGGTAGATGGCTCCGCGATTAAAGGCAATGTCCTTCCCGCCTTTGGCGATGGGCAGGAGCATTCGGTCGAAGTGGTGATGGGGATTAAGGTGACGGAATCGCAAGAGAAGGTTTTGGTGGAACTCTAAAGAGGAAAACACAATGAACCCCCATGTTCCATACAGCGTTCTTTTTGGGGCGGTCGTGTGGTCGGCCGTTCTCAGCGGCGCGGCGGAACCCTCCGAATGGGGCTTTGTCCCATCCATGAAAGAGGGGGAAATTCCGCCGACGCATCAAGTGCTGCCGGTTCGGCTGGAGCCGCGTTCCAATGGGGTTCTTAAATTCGAGCCTCGATGGGAACGGCCTTGTGCCGAAGCGCTGAAGTCGAACGAGATCTATAAGCTAACGGTGCGCGCACGTGCCGTGGGTTCCGGTGCCGTGGGTTCCACCGCACTCAAGGTTGCAGTAGGCTCTCCGAATCTAATCCGGGGAAAAATCCGTCCGGTTTTTAAATGCGGTCCGGTGCTGAGTTCGGAGTGGGAAGTCTTCACCGCCTTCTTCTCTCTTTCAGATACGACCTCGACGAATAAGCTGTCGCTCTTTCTTGTGCATGGCTGGGGCGATGCCGTGGTTGAGGTGCAGGAGGTTCAACTCGAAAGTGTCGGGGCGGATAAACCGCTGAATGCCTATGCATGGAAAGGGCGCTGGTATGCCGGGCAGGAACCGGATGCGGCGTGGCGTGCAGAGGCGGAGGCGATGATTGCCACCAACCGCATGGGAACCTTGATTGTGCAGGTGATCGATGGGCAAGGGGAACCCCTCTCGGAGGCCCGCGTCGTTATTCAGCAGCAACGCCATGCGTACCGTTTTGGTGCCGCTGTGAATAGCCAGCTATGGCGGTGGATTGCTCCGGGTGCGGAATCCGATCCGCAATTGCGAGGCGCGTTTGAATTGTATCGCAATGAATCCGGACGCAAGGAACTGACCTTCGCCCAGCGCCAGTCCGAGGTGCGGAAATACTTTGAGGTGCTGAAGTCGGACTTTAACTATGTCGTGTTGGAGAACGCCATGAAATGGGAGGCTTGGTCGGGAAATTGGGACGGTTTCTCCAAGACCCATACTTTTGCGTTAATCGATTGGCTGCACACGAATGGCTTCGAGGTCAAGGGGCACGCTTTCGTCTGGCCAAGTTGGAATCATTCTCCAGACTGGACGGAGGGAATGGCGGATCGTCCGGAAGCATTGAACCGGAGTGTCCATGCCCATATTACCGATCTTGGTGCGGCCATGAACGGTAAAGTCGTGGCATTCGATGTGCTCAATGAAGCCTTCAACAACCACGATTTCATGGATGTGATGGGGAACGAAGCCATGGCGGGATGGTTTGAGCAGGCACGCCATGTTTTGCCGGATGCCCAGCTGAATGTGAACGACTTTTTGCTGATGTCCAATGGCGGACACTGGACCGAAAAACTGGATTTCTATGATCAACTCGTCGAGCGTCTTCTCTCGGAGAAGGCCCCCCTCGAAGGCATCGGCTTCCAAAGCCACTTTCGCCATAGCTTCCTGACGGGGCCGGAACGTATTTGGGAACTGTGCGACCGGTTTGGGCATCATGGTCTTCCGCTGATTTGCAGCGAGTTCGATGTCGATCTGGCCAATGAGGCCTTGCAGGCGGCCTATACCCGCGATTTTCTAACGGCTTGGTTTGCGCATCCGGATACGCAATCCTTTGTGCAGTGGGGGTTTTGGCAGAACTCGCATTGGTTGCCCCATGCGGGGCTATACGACCGGGATTGGCGCATGAAGCCCAACGCCAAGGCCTATCGGGATCTGGTTCGCGGAGCTTGGTGGATCGATCGGGAAGAAGCACGAACCGATGACGCGGGGCAGATGAGCCTTCGGGGTTTTCTCGGAGATTATCGCGTGACGGTTTATGCGAATGGCCGAGAGGTTGTGCTGGAAAACATTAAGTTGAAGAAGAGCGGCACTGCCTTGAGTATTCGGCTTTAACCGTCTACCTTGAGCAAGTAGTTCGCATAATAAAACACACAAGGGTTTTCATGGAACAATTATACAGGGTGGTTGTCATGACCGGAATCATGCTTGGAACGGTCGCCGCTCAATCGGCAACGCTGAAGATCGATGCCGAAAACATAATGCATGAAACCAATCGAAGGAATTTGACCGGATCCAATATTGCACTTTGGAACCAACCGTGGGAGTTGGAGGATAGCCAACTCCACGACTATGTCCGTGAACTGGAACCTGCGTTTATTCGCATTCCCGGCGGTTCGTGGGCCAACCACTATTATTGGAACGGAAACGGAGTGCGGACGGGTGAATCCGATATGGATATGTCCAAGCTCAAGGACGGTGTCTGGGAGGTGGATTATTCTGCATTCGCGCCTGGCTTTAATGTTGAGGGCGATGAACGGCTTCCCATTTCGGACGGATTTCACGGGACGTGGGACGTTAAGCAACTGCATGACTTTGTTGAAACCTTCGAAGCCAAGGCGATTGTGACGGTCAACCTCGGTTCCGGATCGCCGGAAATGGCCGCCGAATGGGTGCGCTGGGCGAATAAAAAAAACAACTACAACGTGAAGTATTGGGAGCTCGGCAACGAACTGGAAGGGGGCTGGGAACTGGGCCATATCCTGCCTGATGGAAGCAAAATGACCGGCCAGGTCTATGCGAAACGTTTTCTCGAATTCGCCAAGGCCATGAAAGCGGTGGATCCAACGATTAAAACCGGGGGGCCTGCCAGCTCCAACGCCCGAGGCGCATTCGTTAAGGAACTGTTGCGCGATGCAGGCGATGAGGTGGACTTTATCTCGTTTCACACCTACCCGGTCGAAAGCCGTTTTCAGAACGAGCAGGGGTTCTTCGCTGAGATTTTCAAGCTTGAAAAGGCCGTCTCAAAATTCCGTGGCTGGATCAATACCTATCAACCCGAACGCAAGGACGAGATCGAACTGGCGATTACCGAGTGGAATTCCAAGGTGGTGGAGGATCGGGTTACGGCGGACCTGATGAATGGCCTTTGGTGTTCGATCTGGATTGGTGAAATGTTTCGCAACGGAATCTCGTTCGCCAATCAGTGGGATATGATGACCGCCACGGCTACGGGCGGGCACGGACTCTTCTACTTCGACCAGTTTGATTTTGAACAGCCTGGCGTTCCGCAGGATGAAATGGATCGGCAGTTCGGTAGCTTTGATCCTCTCTGCATCCCCAAGGGGCAATACTGGGCGCTTTATCTTTGGAGCCGCTATATGGGCGACCGCTTGGTCGGCTCCACCCTGTCGGGCTCAGAAAATCTATACAGTGCCGTAACCCGCTCCGACGATGCGCTGCAGATTCTATTCGTAAACCCATCGCGGGATGTTGCCCAGACCGTTCAGCTCGACTCCACCCAATCTCTGGGATCCGAAGCCGTGGCCATACAACTCTCGCACCATGAATATTTCTGGAATCCCTACACGCGCTCTCCGCAGTGGAGCCGCCGTCCCGAACCCGTACGGATTTCGCTGGCAGGCCATACGGTTGTTGTGCCGCCATTCAGTGTGCTGATCCTGCAGGTTCCCTTTGTTGACGCGCCACTCAGCACCGTGGCCAAACCTGATTCCGCCCGTAAGGCCGGGCCGGAAATCGAACTTCTTCTGCCCGTCGACACGCCGGAGGATGTTCCGGTGGAAGCCTGGGTATTGATGCCTGATTCGGCGGCGTATACCTCCGATGAAACCCCCTTGCTTGCCGCTCTGTCTGTTGAGGGGCCCGCCACGTTAGACAGCACATCGGTGCGAGTGAACGAAGGAGCGGGACGTTTCTTTGTTCACCCCTCCGGCACCGGAAAGATCAAGATTTCAGCGACTTGCGGGAAGAAAACCGCGGTGGCCACTTTGACGGCGATGTCGGTGCAGGCGCGAACCGAAGTCCTCTGGAGGTTTGAAGGGGCGGATGGATTGGACGGAACGCAGTCCGACTATGTACTGGCGCTCAGCGATACCGCCAAACCCAATCAGCAGACCGCCGAGGTTCGGCTGGAGAATGCTCTGCCGGCTCCCGGAAAGGGAGCGTTGATTTCGTTCACTTCCTTTCCTCCCGATCTGCCCAAAGAACGCATTGGCGGCGTGGTTTTCGATGTGCGGACGTCGCATGGTTTTTCAACCCAGAATGCGGATGCCCGGATTGAGGTGGTGCTTCAGAGTGCAGCCGACCACTGGATTTCCATCGGCTCCTTTCCGCTGAATGGATTACAGGAGGGGTGGAAAACGATTACGCTTCCGATCCCGAACCACGAATATTATGAATCGATGAAATGGCTCTACAGCATTCGGCTGCAGTTGGCCGCAACCCGCCCCGTGAACGGGGAAATATATATTGATGATGCAGGTGTAATCCTGCGCTAACGAAAAGGAAAAAATTCATGAAAACCAAAGTCCCGTTTGTCGCCATCTTGCTGACGGCTCTTATCCTGAACGAGACCGCTTCAGCGGCGGATCGCGCAACGGAAAAGGCTGATCGGCAACCTAATGTGATCTTTTTCATTACCGACGATATGCTGCCGCATCATTTCAATTTTCTTTCCGGCACCGAAAGGAAAATCCTAACGCCCAATATCGAGCGTTTGGCCGATACGGGAACCGTGATGCTGAACCAGTATACGGTTTCGCCACTCTGTACACCCAGCCGCTATAGCTGCCTGATGGGCCGATACCCCAGTCGTGCCGTCAATCCCTTCTTTCTGCAAAACACCGAGAAAAATTCCGGCCAGACCCATGTTGAGTTCAATACCCATATCATAGAATCCGACCGGAACATCGCGAAGATCCTGAAGGACGCGGGCTATGTGACCGGATTTGTCGGGAAGAACCATGTGATCGAAGTCAACGATCTTAAGCGTGCCAAGGATTATGACAGCAGTGCAAAGTTGCCTGAAAATGTATCCTTCCTGAAGTCCAACCACGACCACGTCTGCCAAGGCATCCGCGAGGTGGGATTTGATTATGTCGATCGGGTGTATCACAACAATCCCGATTTCCTTGGGTTGTACGAAGTGGCCGTGCACAACATGGATTGGATTACCGAAGGGGGCGTTAATTTTATCGAACGCTACCACGACCGTGACGAACCCATGTTTCTTTATTTTGCCACCACGCTGCCGCATGGGCCAACGGAAGCCGAGCGCGCGTGGAATGCCAATCCTCTCCTTTCAGCGGTCGGCTATCTGGACGAACCGATCACGGTTCAGCCTGCTCGCGAAACCATCCCTGAACGCATTGAAGCCGCAGGTCTGAAGGTCACGGACGATGCCTGCAATATGCTTTGGGTGGACGATGCCCTCGGCGCATTGGTGGATAAGCTCGAGGAGGTTGGAGAGCTGGAGAACACCGTGATCTTCTTTTTCAACGACCAATGGATGGAATCGAAAGGGACGGTCTATCAGGGCGGAACCCATACGCCCGGCATTGTGTCGCGCAAGGATGGGTTTCCGGTTGGATCCACCTGCGACGCCTTGGTCAGCAGCATCGATTTTGCCCCGACGATTCTGGATGTCGCAAAGATCCCGTATGCGTCTTCCGATTTTGATGGCGTAAGCTTTCTTCCGTATCTCAACGGGCAGCTGCAAGACCCCGGCCGCATCCTTTATTTCGAGCTGGGCTATGGTCGGGGAATCATTAAAGGAAACTTAAAATATATGGAACTCCGCTATCCTGAAGAGGTGACGAACATGACCAAGTCGGAACGCAAAAAACTGCTTGCCAATTGGAATGCGAAGCGCATACGCAAGCATATGCAGATCGTGACCGAGGATCCCTCGGCAGGCTTTAGCCACCTGACCGCCATTCCTGGAGGGGGCCACGCGGAGGCCAAATCGACCGGGACGAAGCACTATCCCGGATACTACGATCCCGATCAGCTCTACGATCTCGCAAAAGACCCGCGCGAGCAGAAGAACCTCGCAAAAGATCCGGAATACAAGCAGAAGCTGGAAGAGATGCAGCGCGAGATGAAGAAGAAGATCGAAACGCTTCCCGGCACGTTCGGCATCTTGTAGGAGCTGACCGAAACCCGGAGAAACACCATCGATGTCACAAAATGAATCGAGCAAAAAAAGAAAGGGAAACCCCATGAAGTCATTTCTCATCCTAGCCCTAATCATCGGTATCCTACCGTGTGCCGTTGGAAAAAGTGCCCAGCCGAACATTCTGTTTATCTTTGCCGATGACATGAGCTACGAAACTATCGGTGCCGTGGGAAAGACGATCTGCAAGACTCCGCAGCTTGATACGTTGATGGCGAATGGAGCGAGCTTCACACACGCCTACAACATGGGCGCCTGGGGTGGAGCGGTATGTGCCGCGAGTCGTGCCATGCTCAATTCGGGGGCATTTGTGAATCGTGCCAAGGAGGCCGTCAAAAAATATCCGCATTGGGCGGAAATGATGAAGGATGCCGGCTATACCACCTATATGACCGGAAAGTGGCATGTGCCGGGGGAGCCGCGTTTTGATGTGGTGAAAGATAAACGTGACGGCATGCCGAAGCAGACGAAGGAGGGATACAATCGCCCGCTGAGTCCCGAGGACTATGCCGCCGGTTGGAAACCCTGGGACCAATCCAAGGGTGGGTTTTGGGAGGGCGGAACGCATTGGAGCGAGGTGGTCGCGAACAATACGCTGGAGTTTCTGGAGCAGGCTAAAAAGGACGACAAGCCCTTCTTCATGTATATCGCCTTCAATGCCACCCACGACCCGCGGCAGTCGCCTAAGGAATACATCGATATGTATCCGCTTGAAAAAATGGTCGTGCCGGAAAATTTCCAGCCGAACTATCCGTACGACGAAGAGATTGGGTGCAACCCAACCAGGTTGCGGGATGAACGCTTGATGCCATCGCCCCGGACTGAATATGCCGTTAAAGTGCACCGGCAGGAATATTTTGCAATTGCCACGCACATGGACGCGCAGATCGGCCGCATTCTTGATGGCCTGAAGCAGAGCGGAATGGCAGACAATACCTACGTCATCTTCACCGCCGACCACGGACTTTCGGTGGGACACCATGGGCTGGTAGGCAAGCAAAACATGTATGACCACAGTATGCGCGTTCCCTTCCTCATTGCCGGGCCCGGCATTGAACCCGGCGTTGATTTCGACATGCCCATCTATCTGCAGGATGCCATGGCGACCGCGCTGGAAGTGGCTTCAATCAAAAAGCCCGAGCAGGTGGAGTTTAAGAGCGTGATGCCGTTGATTCGTGGGGAGGAGAGCATTCAATACGATCGGATCTATGGGAAATATATTGATTACCAGCGGATGATCGACAAGGGCGACTATAAATTGATCATGTACCCGAAGGCTCAGGGGGTTCGCCTCTATAATCTTGAAAAAGATCCCGAAGAGATGAACGACCTCGCGGGGAACCCAGA
>JAOZKS010000411.1 GCA_029935255.1 Pontiella sp. | reverse complement strand
GGCGCAAGTTTGATTGTTGAACGGTCGTAGAGATCCCAATATTTTTTGGGTGCCACGAAGGGGAGGTGCGGCTTCTTAAAACCAACCGCCAGAAAGAAGGGTTTATCCCCCTTCGCCAGCAGCTCCATCTGTTCCACGGCATAATTGGCGAAGGCTCCATCGTCGTAAGCATCGTCCGGAAGATCGAGACATTCGATAATCGGCTTCGCCAATGGGAACTTGGCAAAGGCTTCGGCATAGGCCTTCTTATCGCTTTTCTTGATGCCGTGCTTTTTCAGGTAGGCCTTGAACGCCTCGTTTTCCTTGCGAACGGCCTGCCCCTGAAAATTTCCCGGCGGCATGGGAACGCCCTCTGCAAAATATTTTTGCTGAGACAGCTGCGCGAACGGAATCGACCACGAAACCCCATCGAACTGGTCATCCGCACAACGTGGGTCATAGATTTTTCCCGTTCCGGTGGTTTCATAACCCTGTTGTTTGAAGTACTGCGGCAGGGTCAAAATATCGGGGTTCATGTCGCGCATCTGGGTCTTGAGGTCGTAGACCTTGGTCGTATCGGCATAGCACCCCGTCATTAGACTGGCTCGCGACGGCCCGCAGACCGACTGCTGGCAGGCGTTGTTCAGAAACACCGTCCCGCCCTCCGCCAGCTTGTCGATATTCGGTGTCAGCACATCCACATCGCCATAGCACCCCAACATCGGTTTCAGGTCATCCACCGCGATGAACAATATATTTGGCGAACTCGTCGCAGGCAACCTCCCCGCAGCCAAAACCGAAACACAAAAACCCGACAACACCACAGCTAATAGGCTTCGTTTCATTACTTTACTTTACCCCCATCCCTTTCTAAACAACAAACAGACCCAGCCCCGTCATGCTCCCGAAAACGGATGCCACAACAGGGCCAAAGCTTTTATCAAATCAATACTAATGCCCTTTCCCGGCCTTTCCACTCCATTTTTGAGCACGGGTGTGCGCATTGATTTCCTTGCGCCAACCGCGCAGGACAGCGAGCATCTCGGCCGTCTTCTCCGGCATCTTTTTGGATAGGTCGTTTTGCTCCCCAATGTCTTTCGATAGATCATAAAGCTCAACACGATCGGCGTTGTACCATTCCAATAACTTATAGTTGCCGATGCGCACGGCACTGCTGTCGGTATCGCCCGTGCTATACGGTCGACTCGTCGGCGAATGCCAGAACACGGGGCCGCGCTCAAACTTCTGCCCCTTTAGCGAAGGCACGATGCTCACCCCATCGATGTGGTTTTGCGGTTGGAGCGGAAGCCCGGCCATTTCGAGGAAGGTGGGGAAAAAGTCGATACCAACCACCACGTCGGTCTCGTTCAGAAAACCTGCTTTGGTAACGCCTGGCCATTTGACGATAAAGGCTTCGCGAATCCCGCCCTCATAGAGCCAGCCCTTGCCGGTGCGCAACGGCAAATTGGACGTGGCCAACGGACGACCGCTCACCTTGCCATCCATCGCACCCCGGTTCGATAGGCCACCATTATCGCCCGAGAAGGCAATCACGGTATTGTCCGCAAGGCCAAGTTTTTCCAGAGTTTGGAAAATATTCCCAAGGCTTTCATCGACGCTTTCGATCATGGCGGCATAAACGGCATTATCCTGCCGAAGCTTCACTTCGCCCACGCCGGTGGTATCGACCGGTGCATACTCCGAACCAGAAAACTTCATGGTCTTGAGCTTCGCCTCATACTTTTCAATAAGTCGCTCCGGGGCCTGGAAGGGCGTGTGAACACCATAGTGCGACAGATAGAGAAAGAATGGGTTTTCAGCGTTTTCCTCAATAAAATCGATACATTTCTCGGTCATGGCTTCGGTGATATAATCGCCCTCCTTGCCATCTTCCATGCCCGCAATATACGCATTGTCCAGCCCGATTTCCCAACCGGGTTTGAGCTCGGAGATCTCCTTCTTGCGGTAGGGATAAAAATAATCCGTTGGAGCGCCCGCGTCCCCTGCGGCAATATTGAGATCGAATCCCATGTTTTGCGGAAGGCGCGCCTCATCCCCATGGGAAAGGTGCCACTTGCCCGCAAAGCAGGTTTTATAGCCGCCCTGCTGAAGCGCCTGTCCCATGGTGGCGTCGGGCGGTTGCAGATGCCCTTTTCCGCCCGGCACTCCGCCTCGAGCCGGGAAGCGCCCCGTGATGACTCCGTAGCGGGCAGGAAGGCAACGCGGGTGTGCCGTATAACCCTGCGTATACCGAACGCCCTCCCTCGCCAGCCGATCCATGTTCGGCGTTTCATAGAAATCCGAGCCTTGGCAAGCCAAATCCATCCAGCCGAGGTCATCGACATAAAACAAAATAATGTTGGGCTGTTTTGTAGCCGTTTGAGCCAGACCGGCACTCGCCAGAAATCCGCCGGCTACTGTGGATTGTAAAAAATGCCTTCTCTTCATTACATGCGCCTCCTTTTGGAGTTATGTGTAATTGATTTATATCACTACACAAACTAATAAGCAACCGTTCATCCACAAATCCCTACTATTCTCTAAGGATTGGCTCTTCCGGGAATTTTATGGA
>JAOZKS010000410.1 GCA_029935255.1 Pontiella sp. | reverse complement strand
AGACGGGGCCTTTCTTGATGATGAAGTCGCCGTCCTTCTGGTTGTAGATCAGCGTGCCGACGAGGTCGGCGGGTAGCAGGTCGGGTGTAAACTGGATGCGCTGGAAGGAGGTATCGAGCGCCCGGGCCAGCGTATTGATCGTTAGGGTCTTGGCCAGCCCCGGCACGCCTTCGAGCAGGACGTGGCCGCCGCTGAGCATCCCGATGATCAGTCGATCGACTAGGTATTCCTGACCGACGATCACCTTTCCGATTTCGTTTTTCAGTGTGGGGATGAATGCGCTCTGTTCGCGCACCTTCTGGTTAATAATTTCTATTCCTGCCATGTCGCTGACTCCTTCGTTAAGAACTGATCTATTCTGTGACCGAAAAAAACAATATGCGTTCAAAATTCATGTATTAATTTTTCGCAACGCCTCGTAGAGCACAAGAGCCGCACAATTTGACAAATTGAGTGAGCGGACGCAATCGAGTTTGATCGGGATGTTGCAGACTTGTTCCGGGTGTGCCGTGAGCAGGTCATCGGGCAGTCCGAGGGTTTCGTTGCCGAAGATGAGATAGTCGCCGGGAGCATATTCGACTTCCGAATAGCTTTGGTTTCCGGCGGTGCTGTAGAAGTATTTTTCGCCGGTGGGGTTTTGTTCAAAAAAGGTATCCAGGTTTGGATAGGTTTTCAGATCGACGGAGTCCCAATAGTCGAGCCCCGCCCGGCGCAGTTGCTTTTCGGAGAGATCGAAGCCCAGTGGTTCGACGAGATGGAGGGTGGTGCCGGTTCCGGCACACAGCCGCGAAATATTTCCCGTATTAGGAGGAATCGACGGCTCGACCAACACAATGTTCAATGGGACGTCCGGCCATTGGAAATCCAACTCAACCCGCTTGCGCTCTGAATGCCGCATCTGTTCGTTCTTTTTCATAAGCGGAACAGAGTAGCGATGCAGGGGGCGGGCTGAAAGCCTGCGGTATAAAAAATTAGAGCCCGGCGGTGTAGGTGACGAAGCCGGCGATGCCGTTGAGGTCGGAACTTCCACCCACCTCGGTAAAGTCAACATTGCTCCAGTTCCAGCGGGCTCCCAACCCCAGGTACCCGCGTTCATGAATCTGAAACTCAATGCCGGTGCGGGCGTATAGGCCAAGTCCGAAGGCGGATTCGTTGCTATCGTAGGTGCCGTCGGCGGATCCTCCGGTTTCTTCGCGCTCGGAGCGGTAGTCGGCATAGACCATCAGTGGGCCAGTTCCTCCATATAGACGAATACCTTCGGTGAGCCAAAGGTTTGCATAGGGTCCGCCCGCGAAGTCGAACATCCACATGGAGGTGGAGATGCTGACATAGAGGCCACTTCCTCCGACGGAGGCATAGTTGACCTTGTCGAACTTGAAGCCAAGGAGGAATGAGCATTCCAAGCCATATTGGAACTTGTCGCCTTTGGGGATGGTACCCCATGCGCCGCCGAGCTGGGGAATGGTGGACATATCGATTTCAACGGGATCCGTTCCGTCGGTATTGTTGAATTTAAGGTTATCATACTTAACTGCTCCGAGCAGGGCCTGCACGGTGTAGTTTTCCTCCCAGGTGTCGTACTTGTGATCTTGGGCTTGGGCTGAAGTATAAATCAGTATGGATGCGATGCTAGCGAGTGAAATCTTTGCGAGGTTCATAATTTATTCCTTGGTTGGTGAGTTGTTTTTAGGGCCTTTTTCCGAGGCCTTCTGTACGATGTAGTAGAGCATGGGGACGAAGATCAGGCTGGCGACGGTGGCGACGAGCATGCCGCCGAAGACGGTTGTTCCAAGTACCTTCCGACTCTCCGCACCGGCGCCGGAGGCGAGCAGGAGCGGAAGGACGCCGAGGATGAAGGAGAAGGCGGTCATCAAAACGGCGCGGAAGCGCAGATTGGCGGCGCTCATAGCGGCATCAAACACGCTCTTGCCTTCGTCGTGTTCCACTTTGGCAAACTCGACGATCAGGATCGCGGTTTTGGTGCAGAGGCCGATCAAGAGAACGATGCCGACCTGGCCGTAGATATCCATGCTCATTTTCCCGACGTTTAACGCGATCACCGCGCCGAGCAGGGCGGTGGGGACGGAGAGGCAGACGGAAACGGGGATGCTCCAGCTTTCATACTGCGCGGCGAGTACGAGGTAGACGAGAATGATGGCGAGGATATAGATCATATTCGTTCCACTTTGCGCCGCTTTTTCCTGATAGGAGAGTTCCGTCCATTCGACTCCCATGGAGGCGGGGAGCTTGGTTGTCGACATGTCTTCGACAATGGTCATGGCCTGGCCGGTACTGAAGCCTTCGCCGGGCTGTCCCATGATTTTGGCGGAGGGATACATGTTGTAACGGGTGATGGACTGCGGGCCGAGGATTTCCTTCACGTCGGCAACGGAGCCGAGCGGGAGCATTTTACCGTCGCGGTTGCGGATTTCCATGTCGCGGATTTGCTTGGCATCGACCCGGTATTTCGGGGCGGCCTGCGCCTTGACCTGGAAAACGCGGTTCATGTAGGTGAAGTCGTTCATGTAGACCGAGCCGTAGTAGTATTGCA
>JAOZKS010000409.1 GCA_029935255.1 Pontiella sp. | reverse complement strand
GGTCAAGTACTGACCCTGGTTCTCGATCGAGGGATCTATGGTATGGAGATATTTAGTAACTGCTCAGGTCTCTACCACCGCCTAATTTAAGAACCTCTCAACACAATATAGTTTATTTTTTTGCGGGACTCGAACGATCTGCTTATGTATAGATCCCTCCATGCAAAACACCAAAGTCATTCAAGGGAGGGAGCTGAGCGATCAGGATATTGAGCTGATTCGCCGCCTGATGGTCGACCATCCTGATTGGGGGCGGACCAAGCTGAGCGAAGAACTTTGTCGGCACTGGGACTGGCGCAATGCACAGGGCCGCATTAAAGATATGGCCGCACGAACGCTTTTGTTAAAGCTGGAGCGGCGCGGCGAGATTGTGCTTCCTACCCGAAAAAGTACGCCGAATAACGCCCTGCGTAATCGCAGTATTGCGCAGGTGACATGTTCTACGGAATCGATTCATGGCAAGCTGACTG
Source organism: Pontiella sp. (assembly GCA_029935255.1). Classification (GTDB taxonomy): domain Bacteria; phylum Verrucomicrobiota; class Kiritimatiellia; order Kiritimatiellales; family Pontiellaceae; genus Pontiella. The sequence continues at coordinate 2,085 of JAOZKS010000409.1, read as the reverse complement.
AGTTACAACCGTTACGGGTACAGGTGGTCGCTCCGAGTTCAGCAGATGCCCGATTGTTCAATGGCCTCTTGGCTCATCATCACTATTTGGGTCACCGCAATACGGTCGGTGAAAATATGCGTTATCTGTTGAAGGATCGACAAGAGCGTCCTGTGGCTTGCTTGCTCTTCGGGGCGGCTGCATGGCATTGTGCGGATCGCGATCAATTTATTGGCTGGGACCCATCAGCTCGTAAACGTAATCTACAAGGACTAACAAATAATACCCGATTTCTCATACCCCCGTGGGTTGTTGTACCGCATTTGGCCAGTCATGCGCTCTCGCTCGTTATCCGTCGCATTAGAGCGGATTGGATGGAGAAATACGGCCACCCCGTGCACGCACTCGAAACCTTTGTCGATCAGGATCGCTTTCGGGGGACCTGCTACCGCGCCGCTAACTGGAAGCATTTGGGCCAGACCAAAGGGCGCACTCGAAACGAGAAAGAGCATCGCATTCAAGCCTCGTTTAAAGACGTGTTTATTTATCCGCTCGTTCCGGATTTTCAACGGGAATTATGCAAATAATGACTTCCGCAGAGGCCGAGTTAATCTATCATGCGGGGCTGGTTCCTGTTGTCCGAGAACTGCTTGTCATGAACCAGCGGATTCGTGAACTGGAAGGCCAGATTGCAAAGAATTCGCGGAATAGCAGTAAACCCCCATCGAGTGATGGCTACAAAAAACCAGCCCCAAAAAGCCTGCGCAAAAAAACAACGCGCAAAACAGGCGGACAACCGGGGCATAAGGGAAGCACGCTCAATGCGGTTGATAAGCCCGATCACACCCGGCGCCACAGCGTCGTGACGTGCTCATGTTGCGGCAAATCGCTTGCCAACGAAATCCCCTCAGCGATCGAAAAGCGGCAAGTTTTCGATCTGCCCCCTCTGCGCCTCGAAGTCACCGAACATCAGGCCGAAACCAAAATATGCGACTGCGGACACAAAAATTCGGCCCTGTTTCCTGAAGGGGTTAACGCCCCGACACAATATGGCCCCGGCATAAAAGTGGCCGCCAATTACATCAAATTTCATCAACATATTCCCTATGCACGAGCCTGCGAATTGCTCTCCGATCTTTTTGGAGCCGGGATAAGTCAGGGCACGCTGGCCAACATGTTTTCCGAATGCGCCAGCCTGCTTGAAACGCCCCTCGAACAGATCAAAAAACAGATCACAGAATCCCTCGTGCTTCATCTGGACGAAACCGGAATGCGCGTGGAAAACAAAGGCCACTGGATGCATACCGCCTCCACGCAAACCGCCACCTACTACCACATCCACGACCGCCGAGGAACCGTCGCCATTGACGAGAACGGCATCTTGCCCAGCTTTACCGGATGCGCTGTTCACGATCACCTAAAAGCCTACCTCACCTATGACTGTGATCACGCATTATGTAACGCCCATCACCTGCGCGAACTAATCTTTGTCCTCGAGCAATATGATCAAACGTGGGCCCAAGAGATGATCGACTGCCTGCTAAAGATTAAAGATACGGTTGACCAGACCTATCCCATCGCCAAACAACTTTCCCCACAACAAATCAAGGAATTCGAAGATCTTTATCAGCAAGCCCTCACGAAAGGCTACGCCCAAAACCCGCTGCCACCCCCTCCGAAAAACAAGAAGAAAAAACCCGGGCGAACCGCGAAAACAAAACCCCGAAATTTACTAGAACGACTCGATGAATTTCGCGACCAGACACTGGCTTTCATGTACGACTTCCGGGTTCCTTTTGATAACAATCTTGCCGAACGAGATCTTCGCATGATCAAAGTGCAACAAAAAATATCAGGCACCTTCCGAACCATGAACGGTGCCAAAATATTCAGTAGCATCCGAAGCTATTTATCAACCGCCCGAAAAAACGGCATTGGGGCATTTGACGCGCTCCAAGCTCTGTACGCTGGACATCCGTTTATCCCTTCGTAGTTATCCTAAACAAGAGAGCTCCTTCCGCCAATAACGCTGGGAAGTGGGGTACCTGAGTTGTAACCATTTTTACTCCAACGTTCGTCCATGTATTCGAAGCGATAGCAACGGAT
>JAOZKS010000098.1 GCA_029935255.1 Pontiella sp. | reverse complement strand
GTTCATACGCGAAGGTACGCCCAATGGGTTCAGTACGATATCGACAGGAGTTCCGTCCGGTAGAAAGGGCATTTCCTCCTCGGCAAGAATCCGAGAAATCACCCCTTTGTTACCATGGCGTCCGGCCATTTTATCACCAACAGAAAGTTTCTTCTTCTCAGCAATGTAGACCTTCACGGATTTCACGATACCCGCATCCAGTTCCTCACCACTGCCGGCGCGATCAATCGAACGATCCTTGTCGGCTCTGGATTCAGTGAATTTGCTGCGGTATTCGTCGATGATGCCCATAATCTTAATGCGGATCGGGCTCGGATCGATTTCCACGTGCTCATAGTTTGCAGCAAGCTTGCGCAGCAACGTTTTAGTAATCTTTCGATTGGCCGGGATGATAACATCCCCCGATTCCATATTCATTACATCCAGCGGGATTTTTTCACCCAGCAGGATATTCGAAAGCGACTCGGTGAGATCCTCGGTCAACTGCGCAACCACGCTTTCATGCCGCTCAGAGATTTCGCTCTGAAGTTTCTTCACATCGGCAGGCGCATCCTGACCCTTAAGCGCAGTGTCCTTGGACGACACCTTAACATCCATAACGATTCCGTGCGTGCCGGATGGGGCCTTCAGCGAAGTATCGCGAACATCGGCTGCCTTCTCACCAAAAATAGCGCGAAGCAGACGTTCTTCCGGTGCAAGTTCGGTTTCGCTCTTCGGCGTGATCTTACCTACAAGGATATCACCGGGCTTGACCTCAGCACCAATCTGGATAATGCCGTCATGGGATAGGTTTTTAAGCGCTTCCTCTCCAACGTTCGGAATATCGCGCGTAATTTCCTCAGGGCCCAGTTTCGTATCGCGGGCTCCGCATTCAAACTCTTCAATGTGGATTGAGGTATAGACATCTTCGCGAACCAGCTTCTGGTTGATCAGAATGGCATCCTCGAAGTTATATCCGCACCAAGGCATGAAGGCCACAACCACGTTGCGTCCCAGCGCGAGTTCACCCTGATCCGTTCCGGCTCCATCCGCCAAGACATCGCCTTGTTTGATTTTCTGTCCCGCTTTTACAAGAGGACGCTGGTTCAAACAGGTTCCTGCGTTCGAACGCATGAACTTACGGAGATCATAGGTCTGCGAGTCTGCAACAGGTGATTTTTTCGCAGGGAGTTTTCCATCCTTTGAAACCACGATGTGGGCGGCGGAGGAATAAGCCACAATACCATCGGCCTTGGCAATAATCAGAACACGGGAGTCGCGAGCCAGACGGCCTTCGATACCGGTTCCAACAAAGGGCCGTTCAGCCTTCATCAGCGGGACGGCTTGGCGTTGCATGTTTGCGCCCATGAGCGCGCGGTTCGCATCGTCGTGCTCGAGGAACGGAATCAAGCCGGCGGCAATGGAAACCACCTGCTTGGGGGAAACGTCCATATATTGCACATCATCCGGTGCCATCTCGCGGAAGTCGCCGAGCACGCGCACCATGATACGGTCGTTGACGAAACAGCTTTTACTATCCAGCTCGGCATTGGCCTGCGCGATAACATAGCGTTCTTCCTCGTCGGCCGTCAGCCAGTCCAAATGCTTGGAAACCTTGCCTTTTGCAACTTTTAGATATGGAGTGACAATGAATCCATACTCGTTGACCTTTGCAAAAGTCGAGAGCGAGGAAATCAAACCAATATTCGGACCCTCAGGGGTCTCGATCGGACAAATGCGACCGTAGTGCGAACTGTGTACGTCACGCACTTCAAAACCGGCACGATCACGGTTGAGTCCGCCGGGGCCCAGAGCCGAAAGACGACGCTTATGCGTCAGTTCTGAAAGCGGATTTGTTTGGTCCATGAACTGCGACAATTGGCTGCGACCAAAGAAATCCTTGATCACCGCAGAAAGCGCTTTCGGGTTGATCAGCTTCTGCGAGGAGAGGCGGTCGACCGTCGTATCGAAAATCGTCATCCGTTCTTTGACCAAGCGCTGGATACGGGCCAAACCAACCCGGCACTGACTTTCCAGCAATTCGCCAACGGTGCGGATGCGGCGGCTCCCCAGATGGTCGATATCGTCGAGGGTTCCCTCGCCCTTGCGAACCATCAACAAGTAGCGAATCGCTTCAACAACATCCTCGACTTCCAAGGTAAGGGAAGTGCTCTTGATGCCAAGCTTCTGCTGGATCTTATAGCGACCCACGCGGCTCAGGTTAAAACGAGCTTCATCGAAGAATAGACGTTTGATCATCTGGCGGGCGGAAGCGGTGGTGGGCGGATCGCCCGGACGCAATTTCTGGTAGAGATCTTTAAGAGCCTCATCCACCGTGCGGGTGGTGTCGGCCTGAACACTCTTGAGAAACTGGCCTTCGTCCCATGCCACATTGACCACACTCACCTTTTTATATCCAGCGAGCTTCATGCGTTGAATCATATCAACAGTCAAGTTGTCATAGCGGCGACCGATCACCGATTCTGAATCCGCATCGATAATGTCGTCGCTCAATACCAAGTTTTCGAGATCCTCTTCAGCAAATTTTTTCTTCGCCAGCGAGAATTCGGCAAACTTATAGTAGAGGTTGAGAATTTCCTCATCCGTTGCATACCCCAGAGCTCGCAGGAAGGTCGAGGCAAGGAACTTGCGGCGCCGACGCTTGCGGTCCAAATAGATGTATATGAGGTCGCTGGTATCGAACTGGGCTTCAATCCATGATCCATGATCAGGAATGATGCGGAAGGAGTGCAGGATGGACCCGTTCGCGTGCCGGCTCTGTTCGAAGCAGATCCCCGGCGAGCGGTGCAGCTGACTGACAATCACACGTTCGGCACCATTGACCACGAAGCTTCCGCTAGTAGTCATCAAGGGGATTTCACCCATGAACAGGGTATCCTCCCGCAAGTCTTCGCCTTCGCGAAGCTTGAAGGTAACGTATAAAGGCGCCGAGAAGGTTTCCCCTTCGCGGAGCGATTCCAGATGCTCTAGTTTTGGTTTCTTGATTTCGTAGCTCACGAAATCAAGGGCAATCTGCCCATCGTAACTCTCGATCGGGAACGCCTCGCTAAGCACCGCCTGCAATCCCATCTTCTTACGACGGGAGGGGGCGACATCTTGTTGAAGGAAGTCCCTGTAGGAGTTAAGTTGGATTTCAATTAAGTCCGGCGCCTCGAGCGCATCGGTAAGCTTGCCAAAGTTTTTTCGTTCAGCCATCCCGCACCTTCAGGTTATATTGGAGAATACTTGCTCCCCTTTGGATCTCAAAGGAGAACAATCCACACGCCATCTCAAAGGATGGCTATTTAATTAGAACTCAAACAAACGTGGTTTACTTGACTTCTACAGATGCTCCAACACCTTCCAGCTTCTCCTTCATGGCATCGGCATCTTCTTGCGAAAGGCCGGCCTTGACGGATGTAGGAGCGCCATCAACGAGAGCCTTGGCTTCTTTCAGACCGAGGCCGGTAATGCCACGAAGTTCTTTGATCACCTGGATCTTGGATCCGCCAGCGGCGGTCAGCACAACTTCGAATTCAGTTTGAGCGGCGGCGGCGCCACCTTCGTCACTAGCAGGAGCTGCAACAGCAACGGCAGCGGGAGCTGCAGCGGTTACGCCCAGGCGGTCTTCCAGACCCTTCACGAGCTGAGAGAGTTCGAGAACCGAAATGGTCTCCACCCAATCAACGAATTCAGCCATTTTACCTTCGAGTTTCACTTCTTCTTTCACTGTTTCTTCGGACATTGTATTTCTCCTTGAACTACTACCAATTAATAAAAATTATTACGCTTCTTGTTCTTTTTTCGATCTTACCGCATCCAGCACATAGACCAGTGAGGAAACCTTTTGGCTCATCACGCCGACCAACTGGGTGCACGGTGCCTGCAATGTACCCAGCAACTGAGCACGCATAACATCCTTAGACGGAAGTTTGGCAAGTTCGCCGACTTCCGCAGCCGAGATGGCTTTGCCTTCCAGAAAACCACCCTTCACAACCGGTTTCTGGTTTGTTGCGGTAAATTTCTTAATAATCTTGGCCACTTCAACCACATCGCCGGAACCATAAATCATTGCTGTTTGACCCTTAAGCAGGGCGGAAGCATCGGTATCCAAGGTGCGATTAAGCATCCTGTTATTAACTACGTTAAAAGACGCTTCTTTGTCGCGCAGGCTTTGCTTCAACTCGTTGGTCTGCGGCATATCCATGCCCGTATAATCCGCAAGGATCATATACAGAGCGCCTGAAACGCGCTGTTCGAGCTCGGTAGCGATCGACTTCTTTTCCGGTCTAATATCTTTGCTGTCAGGTTTCATAGTATTGTCCAACCCTTCCTATTCGGAAATTCCCTTGAGAGAAACCCGTAGCCCGGGCCCCATGGTCGATGAAATTGTGGCACGCTTGATATAGGTTCCCTTGGCACTTGCCGGCCTTGCGCTCTCAATCGCACCCAGCAGGGCCTTAGCATTCTCAACCAAGGCTTCTACGGTGAACGAGCGCTTGCCAAACGGAACCAAAATATTTCCATTGCGATCCATGCGGAATTCAACCCGACCCGCCTTAAGCTGGTTCACCGCAGCTGCGGTATCGTCGGTAACGGTTCCCGTCTTTGGATTCGGCATCAGTCCCCGAGGACCGAGCACGCGGGCAACCTTACGGACTTCTTTCATCGCGTCGGGCGTGGCCACGGCCGCGTCGAAATCCGTCCAGCCACCTTGAACCTTTTTAATCAAATCCTCGAAGCCAACCTCGGCGGCTCCGGCTTCGCGGGCCGCTGTTGCAGCATCGCCGGTTGCAAAGACAATCACGCGGACGTCCTTACCCGTTCCATGCGGCAGGGCCACTGTGGAGCGAACGGCTTGGTCGGATTTGGAGGGGTCAACCCCCATCCGGAAAGCCATTTCCATCGTTTCGTCAAAATTTGCGGTAGGATTTTCCTGCAGAAAAGTTACTGCATCGGCAACGCTATAGTCGGCGTCGTTCTTTACCTTTTCCGCTACACTCCTATATTTTTTCCCGTGCATAGCCATTTATTCCACCTCGATTCCCATGCTGCGCGCCGTCCCTTCAATAATGCGGACTGCGGCATCCATATCATTTGCGTTAAGATCTGCCTTCTTCGTTTCCACGATTTCCTCAAGCTGTGCACGGGTCACCGTGCCCACCTTGTCGCGGTTTGGAACACCGGAACCCTTTGCAATGGAGGCTGCTTTCTTCAGCAACACCGCTGCGGGCGGACTCTTGGTGATAAACGAGAAGCTGCGGTCTTTATAGACGGTAATCACGACCGGAATAACCAGTCCCGCCTGACTCTGCGTGGCCGCATTGTATGCCTTGCAGAATTCCATGATGTTCACACCATGCTGGCCCAATGCCGGACCTACCGGTGGTGCAGGGTTTGCCTGTCCCGCCGGGATCTGTAGTTTAATATAACCTGTAATTTCCTTAGCCATAACTATCCTCAATCAAATATTTATTCAGCCGTCCGTTCAACCTGCCAATATTCGAGCTCCACAGGAGCCGAACGTCCGAAGATCGAAACCGAGATCTTCAATTTTCCACGCTCTGGATCGACCTCCTCGATAGCTCCGCTGAAATTCAGGAACGGTCCATCGGTGATCTTCACCATTTCACCTGGCTCGAACATGACCTTCGGAGCAACCGATTCCTTCTTCTCTTCGATCTGGTGAACAATACTGTTCACCTCGTCTTCGCTCAATGCAGCAGGACGATCCCCTCCCAGAAACCCGATCACACTCGGCGTATTCTGAATAAAGTACCATGCACGCTCATTGAAGGCATTATCGTCGTCGTATAAGCAGATGTTAATCAGGACATAGCCCGGAAAGAATTTACGGTTAACCGTGGTCTTCTTTCCCTGCCTTACCTCGGAAACCTTCTCGGTGGGGATTAAAACCTCACCGATCACATCTTCCATTTCCTCCTGCTGAACACGGCTTGCGATATTCTTCTGAACTTTAAGTTCATGGCCGGAAAGCGCATGTAGGATGAACCATTTTTTGGTCATGATTAATATGTCCTTACTGAATCAACTAGTGAATGACGAATTTGAGCAAGCCCACGTTCACCAGATCACAGACTCCCACAAATGCGCCGAGGATGATCACGGAAATGATCACAACCACCGATTGGCCAAACAGTTCCTTGCGAGAAGGCCAAGAGCATTTCAGCAGCTCAACCTTCACTTCACCAACGAAGGCCTTCAGATTCCCGACACTTTGCACTAGTTTATTCATTTTACTTTCCGGTTTTAAAAACATGGCAGGTCGGAAGGGATTCGAACCCCTAACAGCCGGTTTTGGAAACCGGTGCTCTACCAATTGAACTACCGACCTGTCTTCAAAATCGCCTGATTACTTTGTTTCGCGATGCAACGTGTGCCTTTTATCACGAGGGCAATACTTCTTGACCTCGCGGCGTCCCGTTTCGAGCTTTTTGTTTCTGGTGCCCGTGTAGTTGCGCTCTTTGCACTCGGTACAGGCCAGAGTAATGATGTCTCTCGGCATAGTATTATCCTGTTTGTTGTAAATAGGTTCGGGACAGAAATAATTCCTGCCCGTCACCCAATACAGATGAGATGCTACTCAGCGATTTCAGTTACGCGTCCCGCACCCACTGTGCGGCCACCCTCGCGAATCGCGAAGCGCATGTGCTGCTCCATGGCGATCGGGGTGATGAGCTCAACATTCATAGTGACGTTGTCGCCAGGCATAACCATCTCAACGCCTTCCGGCAATTGAATGTCGCCCGTCACATCGGTCGTACGGAAGTAGAACTGCGGACGGTAGCCCTTAAAGAACGGCGTGTGGCGTCCACCTTCATCTTTGGAGAGTACATAGACTTCGCCAACGAATTTGGTGTGCGGCTGGATGGAACCCGGCTTGGCCAGAACCTGACCGCGCTGAACGTCTTCCTTCTTCGTGCCGCGCAGCAGAATACCCACATTGTCACCCGCCCGACCTTCGTCGAGGATCTTACGGAACATTTCAACCCCGGTACAGGTGGTCTTGGCCGTATCTTTCAGACCAATGATTTCAACTTCGTCGCCGGTATTGATGATACCCCGTTCAACACGTCCGGTAACCACCGTACCACGACCTTCAATCGAGAACACATCCTCGATCGGAAGCAGGAACGGAAGGTCGGTCACGCGCTCGGGCACAGGAATCCAGCTATCGAGGGCCTCCATCAGCTCCTGAATGCACGCAGCCTCAGGACCCTCTGGGTTTTGGATGGCAGGAAGAGCTGCGCCGCGAATGATCGGGCTGTCTTCTTCAAATTCATATTTGGCGAGCAACTCCTGAACTTCCATTTCAACGAGTTCAATCAGTTCTTCGTCATCGACGAGGTCGCACTTGTTCAGGAAGACCACAATCTTCGGAACACCAACCTGACGAGCCAGCAGAATGTGCTCGCGGGTCTGGGGCATCGGGCCGGAAGGCGCTTCAACCACGAGAATAGCACCGTCCATCTGGGCCGCACCGGTGATCATGTTTTTCACATAGTCGGCGTGACCAGGGCAGTCAACGTGTGCGTAGTGGCGCTGGTCCGACTCGTACTCAACGTGCGAAGTCGCAATCGTCATAATCTTGGACGCATCGCGGCGGCCTTGAGACTCGGAAGCCTTCGCAACCGAATCATATGCAACATATTCCGCCAGACCTTTTTTGGCCTGCACGCAAGTGATTGCTGCGGTTACAGTAGTTTTACCATGGTCGACGTGACCGATTGTTCCCACGTTCACGTGGGGCTTAGTGCGTTCGAACTTATCTTTAGCCATTTTGCTTACCTCCTGAATCTTCGTCAGTGTTAACTTATTTACTAATCTAAATTTATGGAGCCCATGAGCAGATTTGAACTGCTGACCTCATCCTTACCAAGGATGCGCTCTACCAACTGAGCTACATGGGCACATCCCATCCTTAAATTCATACAGATAAAGAAACCTCGCCACACACCGGTAACAAAAATGCGCTAACAAAATCTCTTTTTCCCTATATATTTATGCCCTATCCAACCAAATCTATCTGGCGGATAAGGCGGCACACTTTATAGAAATACATTTAGGTGTCAACCCCGAAGCCGAAAAAAGTTAAGCAAATTCACAGACCTAGATAATAAGCAATCGCACCCAATGTTCGCAGGCTTCCTCTTTATTTTACACGCGGGTTTTGGCGAATCTAAAATTCACGTTGTATTATTTTTTCCTTTGAAGCCAGATCCTCATTTTTAGATCAAATATGCTCCACCAGATAATCCTTCACGACATCGATATTATTGGCAATGGGATCGCAACGGGTTTTAGCGTTGGCGAGAGCATCGAGCGTTGGATGGTGGATGCCCTCGCCAATCGCATCAATAATGGCTTGGGTAAATTTGGCGGGATGCGCGGTGGCAAGGCAGATGGTGGGCTCTTCCAACGATTGGAACTGCTCGGCAACGAACACGCCGACGGCGGTGTGCGGATCAAGCACATAGCCATATTGGTCGG
>JAOZKS010000097.1 GCA_029935255.1 Pontiella sp. | reverse complement strand
GAGCGCATTGAGCAAGTAGGCTCCGACGGCGTTCTCGACCACGCGCCCCCACCAAACCGAATCGGCGAGGGTTTGCGCGTAGCTCTTCAATGAAAGCCCGTTGATGAGCGCATTGTTCCAAAGGATTAACTTGGGGCTACTGCCGCGCTTGCGGATCTGCCCCATGGAAAAAAGTTCTAGCCCGCTTACCAAATAGGCTTGTCCGAGAATGCGGAGATAGTGCGCGAGCGTTGTGGTGTTGCCCGCCTCCTGCAATTGCCCCAGCATTTTGTTGTAGGAAAAAATTTGCGACGGGAATGTCGCCGCCAAGCCGAACAGGTTATGAAGCAAGGCGGGCTTGGTGATTGGATGCAGCTGCAATACATCCTTGGAGATCACGGTTTCAACGAGGGCATTGCTGATATACTGCTTCCATTGAAAGTCGTCGGTCTTGAAGACCTCGCCACCGGGATAACCGCCAAAGTAAAACCAGTCATTAAGCGACCAGCCGAAGGCCTCTGCGCATTCAGGATAGCTCCAGTGCGTGAAGCGGTTCAGGAAAAAGCGCCCAGCGAGGCTTTCCGTTAGACCCTGCTGGATCAGCAAGGCCGAGGAGCCAAGAACAAGCAGGCGAATATCGGAAGAACGCTGATCCCACAATCCCTTGATGCTTTCGCTCCAGTTGGGAACCTTTTGAATTTCGTCAAGCACCAGTAGCACAGGCTTTCCGGCGGCAGCGGATTTTTGCTCGGCCAACCGCCACTGGTTTTCAATCCAGTTTGCTTCAGCTGGCAGGGGCGCATCGGCGGAGGCATAGATGGATTCGTGCGGAAACCGCTCCATAATCTGTTTGGCCGCTGTTGTCTTGCCCACTTGGCGCGGGCCGGTAACGACCTGAAATACCGGTAATTCCTGCAATAAACCGGTAAGAATCCCCTCTACCTGATTTCGTTTAAATGCATTCATTTGTGCTGTTTACAACTAAAAACAGCACTCTGTCAACAAATTACTCAGTCATTGAGTATTATTACTCAATCATTGAGTAATCTATAATCCAATGCGGATTCGCTCGATGCTCCGTGCTTTGCCGGTCTTCATATCCACATCGACGATGGCACCTTCGAGGGTGGGATCGCCTTTGGCGACGTCGAACTTGTGCGGCACACCGGTGAGGAATTTTTTAAGGACGGGTTCGACCTCACGGCCGAGTACAGAATCCTGCGGGCCGGTCATACCGAGGTCGGTGATATAGGCGGTTCCGCCGGGAAAGATCCGTTCGTCGGAGGTTTGGCAGTGGGTATGCGTTCCAAACACGGCGGAGACGCGCCCGTCGAGGTAGCGCCCCATCGCCATGCGCTCGGAAGAGGCCTCGCCATGCATATCGACAAAGACCACCTTGCCTAAATTCATGGAGGGCGATAAGAGTTTGTCGGCGGCACGGAACGGGCAGTCATAATTGGATTGCATGAAAACGCGACCGATCAACTGAACCACCACAAGTTCACCCTCGGGGGTATCCACCCGTACCCAACCCTTTCCGGGCGCGCCCTTGGAAAAATTTTCCGGTCGAATGATGCGTGAATCCAGATCGATCCCCTCCACCATCTCCTTGCTATCCCAAGCATGGTCGCCGAGCGTGACAACATCTGCGCCCATATTGAGCAGCGACTGGGCCATCTCCAAGGTCGGCCCGCGGCCGGCGGCTGCGTTCTCGCCGCAGGCGATCACAAAATCGATCCGGTCTTCGGCTTTCAGCCTATTCATCACCTGCAGGAACGCGGCCCGCCCCGGCTTCCCGACAATATCCCCTACCATTAAAACTCTCATAAATCCTTTCCCTCGATAATTGAAAGGAAGTGTACATAAAAGCCTTGGGGTGTCGAGATGTTGCCCGAATTACCGTCCCGTATCCGCCTGGGGTCACTTATTTCAACCGCACATCGATTTTGTAGAACCCTTTATCGTCGGCTTGGTGAACCGTGTCGGTGTAGCTGTTTTGCGGGTATTCCACATCACCGGGGAAGAAGGTGAACGTATTGGTCAGCGTCGGCGACCAGCTGATCCGGTAGAGACGGTCGGCGACCGATGTCCACTCCATCACAATCCCGGGAGCATCCGCCGGCGCAAACTCGGTTACGTGGAAAAACGACGCGGCGTTGGTGGGATTCATTCCGGTGATGTACTCCTCCCAGTCGCTATGGATATCGTCATCATAATTACCCTGTTCAGTAAGATTGGTCAGACTTGAACTAAAGAGCTGTTCCCAGGAATCGGGCAAACTATCCGAATCCAGATCGTCATTAAACTGCACCTGAAAAGTCTCTTCATCAAACCAGTGGTTTAAGGGATCCGTTGCCCGAACGGTAATCTCGGCAATGCCGCTTTCTCCGGGGGCGATATCCAGCGTCAAATCGGAGCCATTGACGGAGGTGCTCACGGCTGATCCATTGGAATTAGTACTGATGGAATAGATCAGGGTCGGAGTCTCATAGATCAATCCACCCTGGCCGTCAGGAAGCCTTAGATCCCCGCCCCGACGAGCAAACACATTGGACAGGGACAGCGCCTGAGACAGGTTGCCGTTTGTGAACGTCAAATCCGGGATAGGATTTTCAGCCGCCATGTCCAGATGGACCATAAAGTCAAAGTCGTGAACAAAGTATTCACCGGTTGTTTTCTCGGTCGAACTATCCACCCGGTGCTTGAGCTCCACATCGAAAGCTCCGCCCCATAAATATCCTTCCTCGGTCTGGTATCCTTCGTCGAAGAGATAGTGCATGTACGGAGCCATGTCAAAATCGGTCAGCGTGAAGTGGTCGTAATCGGGAATAATCACGTAGAACCGTTTTATAGCCGCTTTGAAATAAACATTCCGACCATCCACAACAATACTGGTCAGACCATCATCCCCCGCAATCTCTTCCTGATACAGCTCGTTGTCTAGAAAGAAGATGCCCAAATCCATTACCTTTCCGGCGTTGTGCACGCCGTCAATCGGCCCGTCCGGATCCTGATACCAATAGGTGTTGATCAGAAGTGCGCGGCGATAGGCCAGATTGTAGTTTTCGACATCAATGTCAAATTTCCACTCCAGAATATCCCCGGTATACACCCCGTGGTGGTTGACCTGACTACCGCCCAATTTGACTCCGGACCAAGCATAGCTATCGTTTATTTGTGAAGATGGAATACTCCAAGTCCAGCCCATCGGGAACCCGATGGATCCATCGGGCTGTAGCTTGCCGAAAATCAGATAATGGAAATCGGTATCGGCATCGGTGTGGCTGTCCATGGCGGCGGCATGGTCGGGACTAGTTCCGCGCCCCATTCCAAAATAGGCATAGGGAGAGTTATACTCATCGGATGCCGCGAAGTTCTGGATCCGAACCGCCCCTGTATAAATAGCGGAGTCGTTGCCCACATGCCAAGTACCGTCGTTGAAATCGTGCCGCACCAGCAGTTTAATGTTCGCGGAAGAGGCATTTCCATATTCATCGGCCATGGCATATTCAAACTCCTCAATCCCGAAGAAGTCCTCGGTGGAGGTGTAGACCACATTGGTACCGGAGGCATCAATATAGGCCGTACCATGCTCCGGCAGGCTCAGGAGGGTTGTGATATGGAACGTCTCCCCGGTTTCATCGACATCATTCGAGAGCACCGGAAGGGTGGCGGTTTTCAGCATCGAAACCTGTTGCGGATATTGAAGGGCCTGTGGAACGGTAAACTCGCCATCGGCAAATGTACCCGCCGGCGCGCCGACCACCTGCAATCCACCGATCTCCAGCATTTGTGCATTCGCACCAAAAGCCAGATTCAAACGAACCTTGTCGGAACTGGACGCATCCACAACCGCTACGTATTGCTGCCACTCGGCCGTTAGTTCCAGATTGAACGAGGGAATAATGTATCCGCCGGAAGCATCCTCGTGCCAGCGGGTACGCAGGCTGGGGTTTTCATTGGTGTCCACGAGGGTGGTCCGGTAATAAAACGTTAAATACAACTGGTCGCCGTTGGAAAAGGTTCCGCTGCTGGTGATGTTAATCAGGGTATCATTTGGATAAGGCGTTCCATCCAATACGCAGGTCGCCTGAACCGCTTCGGCAAACGGCATGTTGCTGACCGGAATCGACGTAATCGAACCAAACGACGCCTGCGATCCACCCAGCTCCAATCCGGTTGACCAGCCACTGTTATAAAAAGAAGTTCCGTTGGTTGGTGCCGTGGCCCCCACGGGGTTATAGGCTTCTTCGCCCCCCTCTAGATCAGTCACCACGTCGTCGTATCCCGTGATGAACAGATCCTCAACACCAGCACCTCCGGTCAAGGTATCCGCCGTTTCGTCATTTGTTATGCTTCCGACCGTGTAGTTCAAGAGGACGCCATTGGTTCCGAAGGTCAGCGCATCGATTTTTTCCTGAGCCGTCAACGAACCATCCGTCCAAATGGACTGAATCGCGAGCAACTCACTGATGCGGGCATCGTAGACCGTTGATCCATGAATGATTAAGTCGTTGGAGTCGCCGCCATTGAGCGTATCCGCGCCCACCCCCCCAATCAAAAGATCCGTTCCGCTTTGGCCGTTGATCTCATCGGCTCCACTTCCGCCGACCAGAATGTCAGCCCCCAGCAAGGCATTCATTACCGAATCAATATCGGTATGATTGATGAAGATATCGGAACCGGTTGTCCCCGTGTAGTCAATGGACGTTACCGTGCTCGCCAGATTCGAGCTCGTCACAATGCCATCCTGAACCACCTCGACATGGGATAGATCGGTGCTGTAGCGGACCTCGATCGTTGCGGGAGCGGGAGCCGTAATCGAAAGCACAGCCCCCACAGCCGTCGTGTTTAAACCGAACAGAATCACCCACAACAGGGTGGTATATTTAAAACAATGCATACACTTTAGTTTCATATATTTTCTCTTTGGACCGTAGTTCAGCCACACGACAGAGGTCATGACCATATTGTTCAAATCTAACTAAAAAACAATGCGCCCCATGCACAGGAATCGCGGCGTTGCCTGAACCAAGTTGCATCATTAAAATCGCCCTCGAAGAACTCGCCATCACCAACGGCATCTGCCCGCGCTCTGTTCCCAAACTTCAGGGAAAACTCGAAGACGAAGGCTTCTGCCTACTGCAGAAGCGACGCGGCATAACCCACCCGAAATCGACCCGCCCTCAAAGACAGGAGTGCATCCTGATTCGGTCAAAATCAAAGGCATCACGGTGTTTTTCAAGCGACGGACACGAAAAGCCACATCACCGAAAAGACTTCCGAATCATGAAATCACCTCTTCGAAAAATCCCGTCAAAACGGGACAGGCTCTAATTATTAGCATCACGAACCAACCTAGTGACGAGGCTGCCAGAGAAAAGGCGACAAGGAAAATCCTGATCGGCTTCCAGAAAAGCGTCCAGCCGGGGTTTATCTTATTTCAGTGATGATTTCCAATTCAGGATTATCTTCAAATGGACTGTAGACGAAGGAGTAGGTCTTCCCTTTCTCCAGTTCAAATCCCTGAACGCTCCGAATGTCGCCTTGATCACTGATGCGGTAGCGAACATGATCGTTCAAAGAGAGGGTTTGAAACGATTCCTCCTCCACATAAACCGTGTAGTCCTTTTCATTGGACGTGTGCCGATGCCCCTTGACGGTGAAGGTGATTCCATCCATTTCGACCATCTCGCCCTTGATCTGAAGATGCGTCAAGTGGTGTATCTTCCGGTCGATAAAATCGGGTCCGCGGTTTTCATCGAACTCAATCTCGCCCTTGAATTGCAGGCGTACAATCCTTATGGCATCCGAATCCTTTGTGTCGGGCAGCAGGATCGTCAATGCCGCATGATCCAAATCAGTCTGGGTTTTTATTTTTTCGTCCGTATCCAAAAAGCTCGCCTCAAGCACCTCGGATTTCAATCCATTCACCGGAATTGATCCACCCTGCCAATTCCATAGATGTAAATAGACCGTTCCTTTTTTCGTGTTCCGGGTTAGCGACCCCCAAGGATATTCCTTCCCGAACGGACTGCCTTCGGTTCCATAGATCGCCTCACCGTTGGATTTTAGCCAAGCCCCCAAGTCATGCAGCCGGACCTGGTCCTCCGGAGGAAACAGGCCCTCGGGAGTCGGGCCGATGTTCAACAGGAAATTCGAACTACGGCAGGCACTTTTGCACACCATGGCAATGAGGTCGTGGGAACTCTTCCAAAAATCATCATTCCGATCATATCCCCAGTTCAGCCGCATGGTCATGATCGATTCCATGTAGCCGGCGGTTCCTGGATCGACAATGGCGCGGTCGCCTATGTTTTTATAGTCGCCCAAACCGTTTCCAATCCGCCCATTGATAATGCATTCAGGCTGGAGTTTACGAACCAGCGCGGCGCACTCCCGATTAAACGCCTCGTGCTCTTTCATCGGGGTGTCGAACCAGATCAGATCGATTCGTCCGTACTGGGTAAATAGCTCTTCGATCTGGGCTTTTGCAAACGCTTCGTATTCCGCCGGAACAGGGCCATAATTCTTCTGGGTCCGTGCATGGTTGAACCAGTCTTTTTCGTGGGAGTAGTAAAACCCCACCCGCATACCTTGGTCATGGCAGGCCTCCACATATTCCCGGATCAAATCCCGTTTAATCCCTGATGACTGCACGGCGTTCCAATCCGACACCTTTGTATCGAACAGCGCAAATCCGTCATGGTGCTTGGCGGTCAGCACCATGTATTTCATCCCGCTTTCCTTGGCGGTTCGAACCCATTCGGCGGCGCTGAATTTTTCCGGATTGAATCGCAGGGCAGCCTCGCGATATTCCTCCTGCGGAATATGGGCTTTCAGATAAATCCACTCGGCACTGGTTCCGCCCATTTCCTTGCCATGGTCGAGGCCGTTGTATTCCCCGCCATACGTGGAATATACCCCCCAGTGCAGAAACATGCCCAGTCGGCCTTCGTTCCACCACTTCATACGGGTGTGAAGTGTCGATTCATCTTCCGCAACCGATAAAGAACACACGAGTCCTGAGGTTGCGAGAATCACTGCGAAATATAATTTATTCATGCGTTTCCGATCTCAAGGGGTTCCATGCGCCCGATGCCCATGCGCTCCCGTCGTCAGCCCTCTTCTTAATTCAACGCAACAAGTTTTTGGAGCAGGTCAATCTGTGCTTCCTTGCAGCTATTTGGGCGAACGGGGCCGTTATTGGTGCGCCCTTCCTTGATGGCTGTTATGGCCCATTTTGCAAGCTCAGCAACGACGGTCGGATTTTGTTGCGCCACATTGTTTTTTTCGGCGACATCCTGTGCCAGGTTGTAAAGGGTTACCTGCTCGTGCCAAGCCCCGTCTACAGCCCTTTTCTTTCCCTTTTTATTCTTCTCGGCAACCAATGTCTTCTCCCCGACACAGATCAGTTTCCACTCCCCATGACGCAGCACCAGCTTGTTGCCCAGGCTACTCATAATGAGATTGCGCTGAAAGGGGTCTTGCTGCGGAGCCTCGTTCAATTGCGGAAGAAAACTGACGCTATCCCCAGCCTCTGCCGGCAATGCCGCCCCCAGAATATCGGACACCGTTGCAAAAAAGTCCTCGAGGGTGATCATCTTCGAATCGAAACGCCCGGGGTCTTTTACGCCATTCGGCCAACGAACAATAAAGGGCACGCGATGGCCGCCTTCGAAATACGTAGCTTTCCAGCCGCGTCGCCCGTCACTGCTATCATGCCCCTTCTCGCGCATGCTCTTTACGGCGAACGAGGCGCTTCCATTATCTGCCGCGAAGATCACGATGGAGTCGTCTTGCATGCCCTTTTCTTCAAGGGCCTTCAGGACCCGCCCAACGCAATGGTCGACTTCCATACGAAAATCGGCATGCTCATCGAGTTTGCTGAGGCCCTGCCATTCGATGCGGGGAACCACCGGCGTATGAGGAGCGGAAAGCGGCATGTATAAGAAGAGCGGTTCTTTTGGATCGTGCGACTCAATCACCTTCACGGACTCACTTGTGATATCACCCAGGACGGCATACGGACTCAAATCAGGATCGGCTAATCCTGCCCGATTACCAAAGGCCCCTTTGGCCGGAATCGGCTTGGTAGGAATTACGGTGGGCATGCGATCTCGAAAATACACATAGGGAGGCATATCCAAACTGGCAATGATCCCAAACCACGATTCAAATCCTTGGTCAACCGGTCCGCCTGTAATTCCCTTGGCAAAGTCAATCGTGCTGGAGTTTGGTTTTTTTGCAGTCACAGGCTTCCCATCCACTCCCGTCCATTGCCCACCAAGGTGCCACTTGCCAACCATACGGGTGCGGTAGCCCTGCTCGCGCAGGAATTCAGCAACCGTCGGCAGTTCGGAAGAAATCTCCGGCTTGGAGTAGCCCGACGCGAGGCCAATGCCATCACGCCAACAGTAGCGGCCGGTCATAATTCCGTATCGTGTTGGCGTGCAGATAGAGGACCCAGTATAAGCTTGAGTAAAGGCCACGCCTTCGTTGCAGAGCCGATTA
>JAOZKS010000408.1 GCA_029935255.1 Pontiella sp. | reverse complement strand
ATCATTCGAAGAACCTCAAGGGTTTCGACCTCCCATTCAACGGTTTCCCCTTTTTCAAAGTTCATCGCTTCGGCCAGTGCATTCGGAAAGTTTACATACCACTGATTGCCCTTCTGGCGGGCAATCAGCTGAATTTTTGTTGGATACCCCATGATGTTCTCCTTTATTTATATCTATGGATATCCATAGATAATGAAGCAAAAATAATAGGAGGCAAGTTCGCCTCCTTATTTTTTGCCCATCACCTAATCAGTGACTGAGTCACTAGATTGAATGCGGGCAGAAATCAGAATGCACACGATTACTTGCGATAATCCGGCCCATATAGATCAAAGGTATGAATCGCAGCACCTTCTTTCAGGAACTCGGCGACTTCCTGCTCTTTAACCCAAAGCCGGACCTTTTTCGTCTTGATCGGCTCCGCGAGCTTCAAGGAGAACAGACTGATGGACTTCCCTGCATGAACCGTTACCCACTGGCCGTCAGATTCAACCTGTAATTCGTACGCTTTAATCCGCGAACATTTCTCCTGCAGCATGATCCGACCGACCAATTTTTCTTCGTCGAGTTCCACCTGAATCCAAGGCTGGCCGTCATCCGGCTTGGCCGCCCAGAACCGCCAGTGATGCCCGTGAGCATTGCCCCACTTGCCTTTTTTCTTGTGTTTGCTCTTCTTAATGGTTTTTCCGTCAATCTCCGTTTTGCCAACGTGCTCGGCGGCTTCACCATAGTACAGTTCGATCTCTTCGGCCTCATCACTGCCATAAATCACAGTACCGGCATCTCCTCTCCCTGATGATTCATGGGTCATGCTCGACGCCGTCGCGGTGGCATCAATCGACACCATGGCACCCATGAAGTGCCGCGTTTCAATCGGCTCAATGTCCATCGCATCACCATCTATGGTCAACGCGATTACCGTATCCAGCTCATGGTGGAATTGTGGGTCCAGACGAATCGTCAGCCCCTGCTCATCCTGGCTGAAACCGACCTCAACGCCGTTAACAGATTTTGCGGAAAGAACTTTTGCCGAAAGCGCCGGCAAAGAAAGAACACCACCCGGCCATTTTTGCGTAATATGCAGATAGACCGTGCTACCAACCCGAGTGGATCCTCCCCAGAACGAAGGTTTATACGGCCCGCCCCGTGTGCTGTAGATGCCCGTGCCTAACTCATCCAGATTCTGCCCCATGATCTTAAGGTTATTCTTAATCGTTGAAGGGATTTGACCCAGTTCATCCGGCCCGAAATCCAGAAGCAGGTTGCCGTCTCCACACGCCGCATCAATCACATAACGCAAACAGGTCCAGGGCGTCTTGATATCATCCGCGCCATAATAGAACCATTCGGCAGCCTGCATAACAGCGCAGGTTTCCCATAGTTCATCCATATTGAATTCGCCCATGCGTTGTTCCGGGCTGCCGTACACATGGGGTTTTAAATTTCTGCTCTTGCCATCAATAACGACAGCTTTCGTTCGCCCCCCCAAACGCCCATTGCAAATATAGCCGGGCTGCAATTGATCCAGCATATGGAAAATCTCAAAGGCATCCTTACTGTACATGCCGCCGTCCCACCAGAAGCCGTCGATTTTTCCATAGTTGGTCGCTAGTTCACGCAATTGCCCCGTATAAACGTCTTTGAATACAGGATCATAGGTCGCGAGGTTGTAGCGCGTGTCCGTCCAGTCCGCGATAGAAAAATACCAGAACAGCTTCATTCCCCGCTTATGACAGGCATCAGCCAGCTCTTTACAGATATCGCGCCCGAACGGCGTATTCATAATGTTGTAATCGGTATATTTGGTGTCCCACATTGCAAATCCGTCATGGTGCTTTGCGGTAAACACAATGTAATGAGCCCCTGCATCCTGAATGGTTTTCACCCACTCGTCGGCATTGAATTTGACCGGATTAAAAATCTGGTAGAGATTGTCATATATCTCCATAGGAACATTGGTTTTTTTTAGGTATTTCTTATAGCTTCCATCCAGAATCGCAGGAGGAATCACGCCGGGCGTAATTCTATTCATGCCCAGATTTCGATTGTCCGATTCGGGCAGGATTTCTCTCTGCCAACCCCCGCCATGCAACTGGAGCAAGCTAGCGGCTCCCCAGTGAATAAAGATGCCAAAACGGTCTTTTTCCCACCAATCATACTCCTCCAGTCGCGGACCGACCTCAGCCAGTTGTTCAACCGTTAAAGATTCATAAGGGATTTCCGTGCCTCGGCTGGATGCACAAAACTGTATCGAGAGGATCAGGATCATTAAATATATTTTCATCTTTTTGTTCCTTTCGCATTGCCACTTATTTTTGTCTCAGATCAAAGTTCAGCTCGCCTCTTTAGCAATTCCGAATCCCCTTCGAGCCAGACGCAACCATCACAATATTAATCAACAATCCGTTTCCGCTCACGCGGAACTGGACACAAACCTTAAATAATAAAGGGGCATGCACTTTACTCAACCGTCTTGGTCAACCCGGTTGGATGGCAAGGTATAGAAGGTATAGGGGTCAGGTCTGAATATTAAACATTTCTTCCGCTTCTAGCATCGATT
>JAOZKS010000407.1 GCA_029935255.1 Pontiella sp. | reverse complement strand
AAAAGGCTGAATTTGTAGACCTTCTTCCTCGCGCCGCCGACGAATCATAAACCTTCGGGAACCCACGATGCCGCGATCGTATCTCATCGCCCTGTTTATCGGTCTTCCGATTGTTGAATTGGCCCTGTTGTTCGAGTTGCACGGGATGGTGGGATTTTTCCCAACGGTTCTGCTCGTTCTTTTCACCGGCATTGGCGGCGCTGCACTGGTTCGTCGGCAGGGCCTGGCTACCTTCCTGAAGATCCAGCATGAAATGTCGGTCGGAAATGTCCCTGCGCCCCAGATGATGGATGGCATCATGATCCTCGTTTCCGGCGCATTGCTGGTAACCCCGGGCATAATCACCGACGGGGCAGGATTTCTCCTGCTCATCCCCTTTGTTCGTGAAAAAATCCGCTTTTGGCTGGGAAAGAAACTCGAAGAAAAAGTACGCAGCGGCTATGTGCAGGTGAACTATCGCGATGTCCAATGACGGGCATTAAAAAATGAAAGAGAACTCATCCATTCCGCTCTGCGTGGACCTTGACGGAACCCTCGTCAAGATCGACACGTTGCATCAAGCGCTCTTTCTTTTGCTCCGCCGGAGCCCGTCTAGTATCTTTCGAATTCCCGGATGGATCGCCAAAGGAAAAGCTCGGCTGAAGGACGAGGTCATGCAACGCATCACGCTCGATGCCTCCGCCCTCCCCTACCATCAGGCCTTCCTCGCCCACATCCGAAAGGAACACGAAAACGGCCGCACCCTGATATTGGCCACGGCCTCCAACTATCGCACCGCCAATGCCGTTGCCGAACATCTAGGCATTTTTTCCGAAACCATCTCAAGCAACGTCGATACCAACATGCGGCATGCACAGAAACTTGATTCCATTAAAAAGCGTTTCCCACGCTTCGGCTATGCGGGCAACGATGTCGCCGATTTCCCGATCTGGGACGAAGCCGAAGAAGTGATCCTCGTGAACCCTTCCCCGGCCGCACAAACAAAGTATGCCGCCCAAGCCGACCAGGTTTTTATCGAGCGCCGGGCGACCTTGAGAATGCTGCTCAAGGCCATGCGCTGCCATCAATGGCTGAAGAACCTGCTCATCTTTGCGCCCATGTTTCTGGCCCATAAGTTTTCCGATACCGAAACACTGGCACAGGCAACCATCGCCTTCTTCGCCTTCAGCTTCGCCGCCTCCTCCATCTATGTCCTGAACGACCTCTTCGACCTCAGCGCCGATCAGCACCACCCCCGAAAATGTCGCCGACCCTTTGCATCCGGCGACCTCTCGATCGCTACCGGCGCATTGCTCATTCCCGTGCTGGCCGTTCTCAGTCTGGCCCTCGGAATACTACTCTCGCCCACGTTTCTCGCCATGTTGCTGGTCTACTACGCCATCACGACATTCTATTCATGGCGGCTCAAACAGCTTGCCATCGTCGACGTCCTTACTTTAGCCATTCTATACTCCATGCGCATTGTGGCCGGATCAATCGCCACGAGCACCGCCGCCTCCTCATGGTTCATCATCTTTGCCATCTTCCTCTTCCTCAGCCTCGCGCTCGTAAAACGCCTCTCCGAACTCATTGAAATGAAGGGGGGTTCCGATATGGATAACGCCCACCGCGAACGCGGCTACCAGATCGACGATCTCCCCCTGCTCATGGCCTTCGGCACCGCCAGCGGATATATCTCCGTCTTCGTCTTCACCATGTATCTCAACAGCGATACCGTCAGCGCACTCTACACCCGCCCCGAGTGGCTCTGGATTTTCTGCCCCCTGTTGCTCTACTGGATCACCCGCATCTGGATGCTCACCTGGCGCGGGCAGATGCACGATGACCCACTGGCGTTTGCCGCCAAGGACTGGCACACCTACATCATTGCCGCACTCGGTGCCGCAACCCTTCTTTTTTCAATCTAACCGGAGAAATCGCATGTCCCAACCCTCAGTAGACCTCATCATCGTCGGATCCATCGGAATCGATACCATCGAAACCCCCACCGAAAAACAGGAGGAAATCCTCGGAGGCTCCGTCAGCTACGCATGCGCCGCAGCCTCCTTCTTCACCCACACCGGCATGGTCGGTGTGGTGGGGACCGACTTCCCATCCGAGTTCCGGCAGACCTGGGAAAACATGACCATCGACTTAGAAGGACTCCAAACCGTCGAAGGAAAAACCTTTCGCTGGTCCGGGGTCTACGAAGAAAACATGGACAACCGCCGCACGCTCTCCACCGACCTCAACGTCTTCGAAACCTTCTCCCCCGAGCTCCCCGAAAGCTACCGGAATGCCGACTACCTCTTCCTCGGCAACATCCACCCCGCCCTCCAGCTCCACGTACTCGAACAAGTCCACGCCCCGAAATTCATCCTCATCGACACCATGGATCTGTGGATCAACATTGCCAAGGACGAGCTGGCCAAGGTCATCGGGAAATGCCACATGCTCACCCTCAACGAATCCGAAGCCCAGCTCTTCACCGGCGAGCTCACCCTCAACAACGCCGCCAAGCAACTGCTTGAACTCGGCCCCGAATACGTGCTCATTAAAAAGGGAGGGAACGGCTCCATGCTCT
>JAOZKS010000406.1 GCA_029935255.1 Pontiella sp. | reverse complement strand
TTTGTATCGATCTGTTTTGCGCTGGCTACGGGGGTGGGTAAGACCCGCTTGATGGGAGCCTTCATCTCCTATCTCTACCTCGAAAAGGGCATTAAGAATTTCTTTGTGATGGCTCCAAACCTAACGGTCTACAATAAGCTAATTACTGATTTCAGGGAACCAAACCACCCTAAATATGTTTTCAAAGGAATTGCAGAGTTTGTTACGAAGCCTCCGCTGGTGATTACCGGAGATTCGTATGAAAAACATGAAAGTACCCGGCAGGATGATATGTACACGTCCATTCGAATCAACGTGTTTAATATTTCTAAGCTGAACGCGGAAACCCGTGGGGGTAAAGAACCCCGAATTAAACGACTCCAGGAATGCTTGGGCGATTCCTATTTCAACCACCTGTCCAGTCTCGATGATCTGGTTCTATTGATGGACGAAAGTCACCATTATCGTGCCGCACGGGGCATGCAGGTGATCAACGACCTGAACCCGATTTTGGGTCTGGAACTGACGGCGACCCCGCAGGTGGAGAAGGGGCCGAATAAAACGATTAAGTTCAAAAACGTGGTCTACGAATATTCATTGGCCAAGGCCATCCGGGATGGCTTTGTGAAGGAGCCCGCCGTAGCGACCCGCAAGGACTTTGATCCATCCAATTATTCACCTGAAGAACTCGACCGGATTAAGCTGGAGGACGGCATCCGAATCCACGAGAAAACGAGGAATCAGCTGGATATCTATGCCCGTGACAACCGGGCTGATCTGGTGAAGCCATTCGTGCTCGTGGTGGCCAAGGATACCGATCACGCGTCCCAACTCATGGCATTGATCCAGTCAACGGCCTTCTTTGAAGGACGCTATGCCGATAAGGTAATGGAGATTCACTCCAATCAGCGTGGCTCGGAAAAGGATGAGAACGTTCAACACCTGCTTGAGCTGGAAGACCCAAAGAATCGCATCGAGATAGTGATCCACGTCAACATGCTGAAGGAAGGCTGGGACGTAACCAACCTATACACCATCATCCCGCTTCGTACGGCGGCCTCCATGACACTACGGGAGCAAACCATAGGTCGCGGGCTCCGGTTGCCCTATGGAAAGCGTACGGGCGTTAAAGAGGTGGATTTGCTGACCATTATTGCCCATGACAAGTTCCAACAAATTGTGGATGCCGCTAACGATCCGAACTCAATCATTCGTAAGGAAAATATCATAGAGATTGATCCCGATGCCTTGGCCATAAAGAAAGAGGTTATTACGGCGGCGTCCGTGTTCGAGGAAGAAATTCAGGAAGAGCGCAACCAAATCGAAAAGATAGAATCCCCCGAAGAGAAACAACAGGCCACGTTCAAGCTCGATGCCAAGGCCGCTATTTTAGATGTCCTTCCAGAGATGGGAAAAGCGACGACTAGATCATCCGATCTATTGTCCGACGATATGAAGAAGCGGGTGGTTGAAAAGGTTCGGGAGCGTATTCAGTCTGATCCTCAGCAAAATCTATTTCTCGAAGAGATTGTGAAGGAAGCCGAGGCTAGATACGAAAGTCAGGTCGAGGAGTTCATTGCTCGGATTATCGAGATTCCAAAAATCATGATTGTTCAGAAGGATGAAGTAAAATCGGGATTCCATGACTTTGATTTGAATACAACTCCGCTCAATTTCCAGCCCGTCTCGGAGGAAATCTACAGGAAGGCTCTTCAGAGTAACGAGGTTGACCATATTATCGGCAAGGGAGGCATCGCCCAGGATCGGTTGGACAACATTCTGATCAACGAATTGATCAATCAGCCGGAAATCGACTATGACGAACAGTCGGATCTTCTGTTTAAGCTCACGGGGCAGGCATGCGATCACTTTGCATCCTACCTTAGTGAAGAGGAAGTGCAGAACGTTGTTCTGTATCACAAGCGACCCATTGCTGATCAAATCTACTCGCAGATGATGCCTCACTTTTATGTAGAGGAGCCGGAGTATGAAGATGCACGGGTTTACCCATTCGTTCAGATAGAATCGCACAACTTTGAGAAGCAGACAGAGGATCGGATACACGACTTCAAGGAAACGATTACTCCCACGTCGGCTATTCCTTCCAAGGTTTTTGTTGGCTTCCAGAAGGCTTGCCATTTGAAATACAAATTCGACTCCAAGACCGAAAAGGACTTTTCCATCCTGCTGGAGCAGGATCGTGACGCAATCAAGTGGATGCGACCTTCCAGAAAACAGTTCAACATCCACTATGAACGGAATACCAAAAAATATGAGCCCGATTTTGTGGTTGAGACCGCTTCCGCTATTTATATGGCCGAAACCAAGAGTCATCGGGATATGAACACCGAAGAGGTTGCTAAGAAAACCCAAGCCGCATTGAAATACTGTGGTGATGCATCGACATATACGACTTCCAATGGAGGGAAGCCATGGAAGTATCTTCTGATCCCGCACGATGCGGTCATGCACAACATGAGCTTCGACGGCCTCTCTTTGAAATATGAGAAAACATTATGAAAAATAAAATATTCCATCCCTACACGCCGTTTTCAGCGATTGAAAAAGGATTCCCGAATCTGGTTC
>JAOZKS010000405.1 GCA_029935255.1 Pontiella sp. | reverse complement strand
TCGCATGTATTCGTTCTTGTCAGATTCAGCAGGGACTATTCCGGTCTAACGGAACTTCCATATCTGTTCATCGATGGAGAGCCATGCTATGCCCTCGACCCGGTCGACCCCGAAGCCAGGATCGGCCGCTGTTCAGCCTCCCCGCAAGAGGTTGAACGTGTATTCAGCGTGCGTGGAAAAGAGCTCGTTCGCTTTTCACTCGAAGAATCCATTTGATCGGCAGGCGATGCTTCCATCTGCGAGGAAATAATGATAGAAAATCAACCTTTGAAAGGAATCCGTTTATGCCTATTCGTGAATACATTGCCGCCGACCCGAAGGATTCCTGCCCGTACTGCAAAGCAGGCTTCGAGCAGATTGAACTGATGGATAGCCCTCCGAATACCGTTTGCCCTGAATGTGGCCGCGCCGTTCAGCGTCAGATTTCCGCTCCGCAAGTAGGCGGATCAAACTCCGGGTTTGACGACCGGGCCAAGAGCGCAGGCTTTACCAAACTTGAAAAGCTGGGGCATGGCGAATACGAAAAAAAATATTAAGATGGCTTCTCCGAACACCAATTCATCTAAGCTGGATGGTCAGATTGAACGGGTCGTTTTCCGTAACGAGGAAAACGGCTTTTGTGTTTTGCGCGTAAAGGTGCGCGGCCATAAGGAGCTGGTTACGGTGACGGCAACCGTACCCACCGTCAATTCCGGCGAGTGGATGACCGCCGACGGAGAATGGTTTGTCGACCCGCGTCACGGGCAGCAATTCAAAGCCGCGCAGGTGCGCATGTCGCAACCCGATACGCTTGCGGGAATCGAAAAATACCTCGGCTCGGGAATGATCAAGGGCATTGGGAAGGAATATGCCGCGCGGTTGGTTGAAACCTTCGGGCGCGAGGTCTTCGATATCATCGAAAATTCTTCCGGCAAGCTCCTGAAGGTGGAGGGAATCGGCAAGCTGCGCAAGGATCGGATCAAACAGGCTTGGGATGAGCAAAAGAGCGTTCGGCAGATCATGGCGTTCCTGTTTAGCCACGGAGTCAGCACCACGCGCGCTTTTCGAATCCACAAGGTGTATGGCGATAAGGCCATAGAGCTGGTTCAGCGCGATCCCTACTGCTTGGCGCGGGATATCCGAGGCATTGGCTTCCTGATTGCCGACATGATCGCCATGCGGCTGGGTATTGCGAAGGAATCCGACCTGCGTGCCCGTGCTGGGCTTGAATTTGTGCTCGGCGAACTGACTTCCAACGGACATTGCGCCTACATCCGCAACGACCTGCTTTCGCGAACGGCTGAACTGCTGGAAGTTGATCTGGTTATTGTTGAGCGGGCGCTGGACTATTCGCTGGAGCAAGATCGGCTTATTCAACGGGCTAATTTCCAAGGAAGCGATTTGATCTATTTGCCCAAATTATACTTTGCAGAAATCGAACTCGCGAAACGCCTCCAGCTCTTGGGTTCAGGGAAACATCCCTGTCCCGCCATCGATATCGAAAAGGCGCTCGCATGGGTGCAGAAAAAGACGGGAATCGGGTTGGCCAGCGCTCAGCGTGCGGCTTTGAAGACCGCCGTGGAATCGAAGGTGATGGTGATTACCGGCGGTCCGGGCGTTGGAAAAACCACGTTGGTCAATTCGGTGTTGATGGTGCTGAAGGTGAAAAAGTTGCGTGTGGCACTCTGTGCGCCAACCGGGCGTGCTGCCAAGCGCATGGCCGAAACAACGGGGATGGAGGCCAAGACGATCCATCGTCTGCTGCAATATAATCCCGGTACGGGAGGGTTTGTTCACAAAGCGGATAACCCGTTGGAGTGCGATGTGGTGATTGTGGATGAGTCCAGCATGATCGATATCGTGTTGGCTTCACAGCTGGTTGATGCCGTGCCGCTGCATGCCGCGCTGGTCATTGTCGGGGATGCCGACCAGCTCCCCTCCGTGGGTCCCGGCCGGGTGTTGCAGGATATGATTCATTCGAAGAAAATTCCGGTGGCCCATTTGAACAAGGTTTTCCGTCAAGCCGCCACCAGTCGCATCATTACCAACGCGCACCGGATCAACCAAGGGCAGATGCCGGAGTTTCCCGAGGCCCACGAAACCAGCGATTGCTATTTTGTTGAGTCCGACGATCCCGAAAGGGCCGTTAAGTTGCTCGGTAAACTTATCAAGCAATCCATTCCCCAAAAATTTCATTTCAATCCGCTGGAGGAGATCCAGATTCTGACCCCGATGCAGAAGGGTGAACTCGGAGCACGCAACCTCAATCAATCCCTTCAGCAATTGCTTAATCCGAAGGGTGACGAGGTGGAGCGGTTTGGCTATGTCTACCGAACGGGCGACAAGGTGATGCAGACCGAGAACGACTATGACAAGGATGTCTACAACGGGGATATTGGGCGCATTGGAAGAATCGATGCCGATGTGTCTGAAATGACGGTCGATTTCGATGGGCGGATGGTGGTGTACGATTTCCGTGAGTTGGATGAGTTGGTGTTGTCGTATGCGATCACGATCCATAAGAGTCAGGGGAGCGAATATCCGTGCGTCATTATTCCGCTGCACACCCAGCACTATGTGCTTTTGCAGCGCAGCCTGATCTACACCG
>JAOZKS010000404.1 GCA_029935255.1 Pontiella sp. | reverse complement strand
CTGCGCCTGCTGCATCGCTTCCTGCACTTTTTGGGTCGTTTTATTTAAATCCATTCTACCCTCCTGTGGAGACAATCGCCTTCCTCTTGCCCATTAACGGTAGACCTCATCTCAAGAATTTCAACCATATAACCCCTACAAATACGGGTTAGTTATACGGGGTTTTAAAGAGGGTGTTTTCTGTGATTCAACGGTTGGTTATGCGTATCCTAGCAAGGTAGCCTTATTGGGCGATGTGTGCTGAACTACAGATTGCGAGGTGGAATAAATGAATTCGGATCTCTTCTATATGCAGATTATCAGTATGGGACTGCTGGTTTTGGCGGCGTATTACGGCTCGCGGATCACCCGCCGTCTCGGGATCGGCGAGGTCGTCGGGCAGGTGTTGGGCGGATTGCTGGTCGGCCCCGTATTGCTCCTGTTTATCGAGCACCGCTTTCCCGTTTATCGGGAGGCCTTGCGATCGCTCCATTTTTTTACATTTTTCTTCCTGAGCCTCATTGCATTTGGAATTGGAGATGAATTCAACATCGAGAAAATTAAGCGCACGGGTCGGGGCATCTTGGCGCTTACCGCGATTGAGGGAAGCATCACTTGGATTCTTGTAACAAGTACATTCCTTCTTCTGGGTTTCAAACCGATCATTGCTCTGCTTATCGGCAGTATTGGCATAGCCACCGCGCCCGCGGCCACGTTTGCGATCATGAACCGTCTCAACATCGGCGGCAATATGCGTACGCTGCTGGGTGGAATGGTGGTGTTTGACGATCTGTTCGAGATCGTGGTCTTCTCGATCGTGTGCCAGGCGGCCTTGCTCATGCAGGGATCCGCCCCCGTTAGCTGGGAAGGGCTGTTTGTTCCCGTAGGCAAGGAGTTGAGTTTTGCTTTGTTGATAGGCTTTGGTGTTTTCCTTCTTATTCGCCTAGGTGTCGAACGCCGGTGGCTTCGGCCTAAAAGTAAACGTTATGACACGCGCACGATGCCCGGCCCGGAATTCCTGTCGCGTCTGATTTCGGAGCTGCCGGAACCATCACTGAACGTTTTTATGGTTGTGGCCGGCTGTCTTTCCTTGGGCGTAGGCGTTGCTCTTCACTGGCGGCTTCCGTTTTTGATCACTGCCGTGAGCGCGGGCATACTGATATCGAACCTGTATTCCCGGGAGATTTTCCATTCGCTGAGTATACAGAGCAGCACGTCTATTTTTACGCTAGCCTTCTTCGTTCTGATTGGCGCGAACGCGGATCTGAGTGCATTCCATCCAGAAAATTTCATCTACATCGGCGCCTATGTTGCGGCTCGGGGGTTGGGAAAGGTTGCCGGAACCTGGCTGGGCTGTCGAATAACGGGCCAGGAGAAAGAACTGCGGAAGACGCTCCCGAAGCTCATGCTTCCGCAAGCCGGGGTTGCCGCTGTCGAGGCCTTCTATGTTGCCACCGTGCTTGGTGCGGATGGAGAAGTCGTGTTGGGCATCATTATTCCCGGATTGATTGTGTTCGAGGTGGCGGGGGTGCTTATTTCGGAGCGGGCGTTGCTCAATTGGCGTAGCAGAGTAACCGGTATGAAGGCGGTGGCGGACGAGGAAGAGCTCATTCGAAATGGTATCGAGAAGCACCGAATTTCGCTTAGCAGTGTACTACACCCGGAGTGCCTGCGAGTGCCCTTGCAGGTCTCCGGCCAAGGTGAAGCAATCTGGGAACTAGTGCAGACGCTTCATTCGGCTGGCATGATAGAGAATCCCGGCAAGGTGCTGGGAATCATCATGGAACGGGAACGACAGGGGGGTGTTGCGCTCGGAGACGGCATTGCCATCCCGCATGGAAGGGTGCCCGGACTGGAACGGCCCGTCATTGCGATGGGCATATTGCCCGAAGACCAGTCAATTCCATGTGGGGGGGCAGCGGACGAACTCGTGGAGATCATCTGTTTAGTATTGTCACCGCCCGAGCCGCCCGAATTGCATCTGGAGGTGCTTGCCTCGATCGCTCTGTTTCTTGAAAACCGTGATGCACGGGTTCTGCTACGACACGCGAAAAACCACATGGAGGCGATGGAAATCATCCATAAATACTCCGAGATTAATACAGTCGTTGAGGAGACTTCCGAATGAACACGGGGCTGCATGGTAGGTGATTGTTTCTTTGACGGCCTTGGCGGCATACAATGCGTAGTTTCTATGATCGGTTGGGATCGGTGGGGCTTCAACTAATATTTTATCTTCGGAACCAACCCTATGAAACGAAACTCAAAACCCTTAATAAACAGGGGTGTTTGCACTTGGTTTACGCCCCTCACGGGGTGATAATAAAAATAGTTTAAGGATAAGGAGATGATCATGGGAGTAGAACGTTTAACGAAGGATAAATTCAAAGAACTTTTTTTCGATTATGAAACATCAAAGGAGTGGGGGTACAAGGGGGAGAAGCCATGCATTATCGATTTTTATGCGGATTGGTGCGGCCCCTGCAAAGTGGTAGGCCCCATCATGGAAGAACTTGCTAAAGAGTATCACTGCAACGTCAATTTTTATAGCGTTGATACTGGGGTCGAACAAGAATTAGCCGCTGTTTTTGGTATCCGAAGCATTCCTTCACTCCTTT
>JAOZKS010000403.1 GCA_029935255.1 Pontiella sp. | reverse complement strand
AAGCCATACTTCGCCTCTTCCGGATGGCCGATAATCGCGTTGCCGCCCTTGAGCGGGCCGGGGTTGTAGCGACAGCAAATCAGATCGGGAAGGCCGACTTCGTCTTCCAAATATTGAATGTGCGTAATGTCGTCGAGATTGATGATCGCGCCGAGTTCCTTAGCCTTTTTATATTCGTAGGCGGGCGTGTCGTTGGAGGTGAAAATAATATCCTCGCCCACCACGCCAACGCTCTCCGAAAGCAGTAGTTCTGGATATGATGAGCAATCCGAGCCAAACCCTTCCGCCTTGAGTATCTTCATCAGATACGGATTCGGAGTGGCCTTCACCGCAAAATATTCCTTAAAGCCTGGATTCCACGAAAACGCCGCCTTTAGCCGCTGCGCATTTTCACGAATCCCCTGTTCGTCATACAAATGGAACGGTGTCGGGAAACGCTCTGTGAGTGATTCCAACTCCTGCCTGTTCAGCGGACACTTTTTTTCTGCCATGGGTTTCTCCTAAAATCAATGCGCGGGACTATACACGACCCCCCTGTATTTCCAAGCCTCGGGAGAGTGCTTCCGGCACCGTCTTAACCTACTGGCCGCAGCCTTAATCTCTTAAAAACAGTAGATACGATATTGATTTTCCAACCCCAATTCTATCTACTGCTCGGGTTTATCATCCATATGCTATCTCGCGCACCATTAACCGTTTAAAAGGATCGAATTATGCCTATTAATAGATATCTACTGCCCGTCGCGTTTGCCCTGCTGGCCATGACCGGGGTTTCATTTGCCACCGAAGCCGGATCGAGTGAAGAATTATCCTCCATCATCGAAGTCCAGAAATATTTCCGCTCCATCCACATCATGGCCATGCTCCTGATGGGCTTTGGTTTTCTGATGGTCTTTGTGAAAAAATATGGCCGCTCCGCCATCACCGCCACCTTCCTGCTCGTGAGTATTTCGATCCCGCTCTATTTCCTGAAGGATAGTCTGGGACTTCTCGGCGGGGTCGATTCCGATATTGACCGATTGATTCTTGCGGAATTTGGAGCCGCCAGCCTGCTGATCTGCGCGGGTGCCGTGCTCGGTCGCCTGAAGATGGCTCAATACCTATTGCTCGGGCTACTCTTTATCCCCTTCTATGCATTCAATGAATGGATCCTGCTCGACGGCGGGTTTGGCCTGATCGAGCACGGTCGCTTTATCGATACCGGGGGGTCCATTGTTATCCATGCGTTCGGAGCACTGTTCGGTATTGGCGTGGCCTTTTCAATGACGACCCGCAAGGAATATGAAACCCCCGTTGAATCCGACGATACCAGCGATCGGTTTTCCCTGCTGGGGAGCATGATGCTCTGGGTTTTCTGGCCTTCATTCTGCGCTGCACTGGTTGCTCCGTCCGCCATTCCAGCCACCATTGTCAACGTCATCATCGCCCTGTGCGGCTCAACCCTCGCAACCTATGCAGTCTCCCTGAAGCTCCGTGGAAAAATCTCCGTGGCCGATATCGCCAATGCGGCTCTCGCCGGTGGCGTGGCCATTGGATCCACCTGCGATCAAGTTCCGGTGACCTACGCCTTTGTGATCGGAATTCTTGCCGGCACCCTCTCCACCGTTGGATTTGCCGCCATACAAAACTGGTTCCACGATCTCGGCAAAAAAGTCGACACCTGCGGCGTTCTCCACCTCCATGGTCTACCGGGGCTGTTCGGCGGGTTAGTGGCCATGGTCACCGTGAAAGGAATCCACCAAGGAGCCCAGATCACAGGCATTCTCGTTACCATCGTGCTGGCGATTGTCTCGGGACTGATCGTCGGGAAAATCCTGTCGCTCACCGGAAGACGGGTCGAGCCCTACACCGATGCCGAAGAACTCATCGTCGATTAATCCTCGCCGACACAGCACAACAAAAAAGGGTTTTTCCAATACCGGGGAAAACCCTTTTTAGCATGGCTCGGGTCGCAGGCATCACGCCCTCGTTCCATGCCTTGCGCGTTTCGCGGCTCCGGACAATCGTGGTCCATACGTTTCGGGATACGAAGCGCAGAGCGA
Organism: Pontiella sp.; assembly: GCA_029935255.1. Lineage (GTDB taxonomy): Bacteria > Verrucomicrobiota > Kiritimatiellia > Kiritimatiellales > Pontiellaceae > Pontiella. The sequence goes on along the minus strand of JAOZKS010000403.1, from coordinate 562 downwards.
TTAGGCAGAAGGATGGACCGTCACTAAAAACTGGCCTGATTTCTCATCCTGTTTCAGCTCAACCAACCCACGCGACTTCGCTTCTTTCAGCAGCTCACCGAAAGACCGGAACCCATAATAGGATTCGGTGAAGCCGGGCTTCTGACGCTTAAGGGCCTGCTTGATCATGGACCCCCAAATGCGATCTTCTTCCCCGCGTTCCTGAAGCAGAGCCTCGCAGGTGGCCACGACCAGATCGCAGGCCTCCTGCTTTTTATCCGGTGATTTTGCGGCAGCCGTCTTCGCAACCTTTTTTGAGGCCGTCTTTTTCGTCGCAACTTTCTTTCGAACCTTGGCGGGCTTAATCAAGTCATCGTAGTAGATAAACTCGTCGCAGTTTGCTATCAGCAGATCGGATGTTGAATTTTTCACGCCCACGCCAATCACGGTCTTGTTATTTTCGCGCAACTTGCTGACAAGCGGGGAAAAGTCGGAATCGCCACTGATGATCACAAACGTGTCTACGTGTTCCTTCGTGTAGCACAGATCCAACGCGTCGACCACCATGCGGATATCCGCCGAG
>JAOZKS010000402.1 GCA_029935255.1 Pontiella sp. | reverse complement strand
CCTGACGCTGAAGTATTCCAGCTCCAGCATTACGAAACAGGAGATTCCGCTTTCCTCCTTTGCCTTTCCGGGCACGCCCGGCCCGGTCGTCGTGCAGGCCACGGACGATTCAGGGGAAACCCTGATGGATACCGCCGTGCTGATTGATGTCCTCGTCAACGATACGCCGAGCGGTGAGATGGTTCTGGAGAGCGTTGATACTCCTGCAGCAGGTGCCGCGGCGATCGATAGCGGGAAGATTCTATATACCCCGAATAGCGGATTTCTAGGATACGACACGTTTTCCTATACGGCCGCATATAGTGGAGAAACGGTGACTGCAAGGGTGGATGTGGACGTCTACTACAAAGATGGTTTGATCTGGTTCCCGTTCAATCAAACCTACGGGATCGAAACCATCTCGGCGGGCGGCGCATACACCGCATCGTTGTCTGGGTTTTCCGATCCCGACACCCCTTGGGTTGCAGGAAAGCACAATCGTGCGCTGAGCCTGAACGGGATCGACCAGTCTGCAACCATCGACGGCTTCAATGGAATACTCGGTGCTGCGCCGAGAACTCAAATGGCCTGGGTGCGCACAGAAAATTCTCTTTCAACTAGATCCGTTGTTGCTTGGGCCGATACGGCATCCGGTGGACGAAAATGGCACTTCCTCATCAATGCAAGTGGACAGGTAAGACAGGAAGTGGCCGGAGGCGCCATTGTCGGAACAGCCATTGTAAACGATGGAAACTGGCACCACGTGGCGCTTTCATTTTCTGGAGGAACCCTCGGAAACGCGAACATTTATGTCGATGGACAGCCAGATCCCCTAAGTGTAACCAGTGCCAAGGTAGTCGATACGATTAATAGTGGGCTGGCAACGATCGGGCTAGATGGTCAGGATCGCTATTTCGACGGAGAGATCGACGAGCTTCGCATCTATGACAGCGCGTTAACAGGTCCTGAAATTCTAGCCATCTACAATGAGACGTCGAGTCAAGCCGCCTTGGCCTGGGCGCGGCGCTATTTGGGCGATGCGACCGTGGATTGGGGAGCTGACGACGATGGGGATGGCGGGGAACTGCTCCTCGAATATGCCTTGGGAGGGCAACCGGGGATTTCCGATATACAGACCATGGAAATTCAGAGCGAAATCATGACCGATCGCCTGCACATCCGTTATCCGCAGCGTATCGAAGGAACCCACGATCTGCTGTATGCCGTGAAGGTTTCCTACGACCTCGAAACATGGACTCCGCTGAGTGCCGACCAAATCACCATCACAAGCCATAGCGACCCGGGCTTCGAGAATATCGACTTTGAACTCGATCCCCCCTTTGGCGGTGACACCAAGTTCTTCGTGCGCTTAAGCATTACGCTTCCGTAATGAGACAACAGGTATCGTGGGTATCTGCGCTTTATAAGAAATCTGTATTTCTTTTTAGAAGCAACTGTATAGACCGAATTAGGGGTTCTGCGTAAATTCGCTCTGTTAGCTGGGAATGGTTTCATTTTCGTAGGTGACTGGCTTTAGGCGAAAAAGAAGCTACAGCCGCATAGTCTGGTTATGGATCTTTAGGTGAAGTGCTAAGCATGTGCTCCTTGTGGAGAGCGTGAAAACAACATAACAACGGGAGAGGAAGATGAAAAAAAGAATAGGATTAATAGCTATACTTGCGTTGACGGCCACGATGGTTGCCCATGCCGGAGTAATCTCCGTGAACTTCTCGGTGTCAGGCAACACCGATACGGAAATGGATGGCTCAGCCACTGCCGGTGCGATCGATACAGCCAGTTGGGCGAATGTGAACACGATTGGCGCGACGGCAAATGTTGGCGGATCGTTGGTCGATATCACAACAGTAAATGGCACCATCGGCGGTGCTATGGCTGCATTGACTGGCGACGCGAACAACCTCTTCAATGGCGGTCTTAGGGATAATGGCGTCGGTACCGACGCCATTGTCACGATTGCCGACATGACTGCCCAGTTGTCGGCCGATAGCGCAACGACCTACAATTTCTACGCTTATTATAAGAGTGTTAAAAGGACTGATCAGACTGCGAATACGACGATTGGTCTCTCATTGGAACCTCTTACAGCCACGCCTACTTTAACAACTTACACTGCGGTAGCTCATCAGGAGCTTACCACGCTAGGATACGTAGATGCGACCACCACGACTGGCGATGGGCATTCAAGCTATATCAAATATACGGGTCTAACGGCTGATACGATCTCTATGCATGTGAGGAGAGGCAACAAGGATGTGATCTTCCTCGGCTTCCAAATCGAAACCATTGGCGGAGCAGCTCCGGCGCCAACGATCTCTTCCTTCACCGCCACGCCCGACGACGTGGAAGTTGGCGAATCGACTACGCTCGAGTGGACCGTCACCGGTGCCGATACACTGACGATCGACCAAGGCATTGGTGTGGTTACAGGAACGTCCACCTCTGTTGTGGTCAACGCGGCTACCACCTATGAGCTGATCGCTACCAACGCCACTGGCAGCGCCACCTCAACCGTATCGGTTGCGGTATTAAACATCTTATCAACGTCCGGCGCGTGGGCCACTCCCGCCAACTGGACGGCCGGCACACCTTCCACAACGGAGGAGGCCATCGTAAACTCCA
>JAOZKS010000401.1 GCA_029935255.1 Pontiella sp. | reverse complement strand
AGAAATCGTACGCTTGCGCAAGGACCAAATCGTATTCACCTATTTCCACTTTTCCAGCTCGCGCGAGTTGACGATCGAGTGTCTGAAACGCGGAATTTCCGCCGTTGCCTACGAGACACTGACCAGCCCCCAAGGCGGACTCCCGCTGCTCACGCCGATGAGCGAAGTGGCCGGAAAGCTCGCGGCACAAGAAGGGGCGAAGTGCCTATTGGCCCCCATGCGCGGACGCGGCATTCTGTTGGGTGGTGTTCCGGGTGTAGCCCCGGCTAATGTGTTGGTGCTCGGTGGCGGATCCGTCGGCAGCAATGCCGCGCGCCTGGCCGCCGGACTGGGTGCAAATGTTACGATCATGGATATTAATCTCGACCGACTGCGCTACCTTTCCGAGGTCATGCCGGCAAATGTCACCACCATCTATTGCGATCCCCATGCCGTCGAACACTATGCCGTTCAAGCCGACCTTGTGGTGGGCTCCATTCTGATTCCCGGTGCCAAGGCCGTCCAGCTGATCACCAAAGAACTGGTCGGAAAAATGAAGAAGGGTGCCGTTATTGTGGATGTCTGCATCGATCAGGGGGGATGCTGCGAAACCAGCAAGCCCACCACCCACACCGAGCCGACCTACGTGGTCGACGGGGTCGTGCACTACTGCGTGGCCAATATGCCCGGAGCCGTTGCGCGCACGAGCAGCCAAGCCCTAAGCAATGCCACCTTCCCCTACTGCCGCGAACTGGCCAACCTGGGCCTTGATGGTTTTGTGCAGAAGAGCCATGGCCGGGCCAACGCACTAAACATGCGGGATGGAAAAATCACCTGCGCTGCCGTGAAGGAAGCCTTTCCCGATCTATGATTCGTCCCAGTTGCCGAAGGGATGTCGGGCCAAATAGACATTGCGGTAGCGCGGATCGGAAGAGACATCCTCCCCGACCCATTCTGGAAGAACAAACGGTTGTCTTTCCGAATCGAGTTCAATCTCGGCCATGATCAATCCGGTGTTGGCCCCGGAGAAGACATCAAGCTCCCAAATCATGCCGGAGTGTTTAATGAAGTGGCGCCGCTTTTCAACGATGGCATCGCCGCAGAGCTTCAGCAGCTCGGCGGCATCGGACACAGGGATTTCGTATTCAAATTCGGAGCGGGTAATTCCGGTGGTCGCGCCCTTAATGGTCAGGAAGGCCTCCCTGCCAATGATACGCACCCGAACGGTCGCGCCTTGACCGGAATCCAGATAGCCCTGCCGACATGCCAACCCTTCCTCGGCCGCGGATTTCCACCCATCGCCTTCCACCAAAAACTTGCGCTCGATCTCAATCCCCATGCTCAGAACACCTTTGTTAACCGGCTGCTATCGGGAATCATGTCTTCTTTCAGTTTGGCGAACAAGGCCGCAGCAATCGGTCCGGGGACCCCTTTGCCCACCGGCTTTCCGTCGAATACGACAACGGGGGTGACATTGGGTGTTGTGCCATAAACATGGATTTCGGTGGCGGACCGCGCCATCCCCAAGCTGATAGGGCGATATTCGGCCGATGTCAGCACTCGATCTTTCAAGAACTGCTGTGCAAAGCTCAGTGCGCGTTTGGCGGTGGTACCGGCAAGCACCCGTTCCGGAGGAGGCATAAACAGTTCCTTCCCCAACGTCACGATTCCAATGTTTTCCGTAGCCCCTTCAGCGAGGTTGCGGTTTTCATCAAGCGAGACCGTGAAGTCGACACCCAAATCCACCGCTTCTTTTTTCATAAGAACATTCGGGAGATAGTTGCAGGTTTTTACCTGAGCAAAAACTCCGGATTTGATCGGTATCTTACTGACGGCCATACTGACCCCGTCCGGGAGTCCGTCAACGGTCGGTTGCTTTAATTCATACACAACAATATAGAGTTCCGGTCGCAAACAAGCGTAGGGATTTATTCCCATGGTTCCAGAACCTCGCGAAATCAGCAACCGGACCAGCGCATGGGGATGTCTACCCGCCCGAACCGTTTGCACGACAATCTCCGACATTTCCTCAAGAGCCACCGGCAATACAATCCCCAGCACACGACACGAACGTTCCAGCCGTTCCAGATGGTCGCCCAGATTGTAGATGTTTCCATCCAAACATTTGAACGACTCAAAAACCCCGTCGCCACGATGTACCATATGGTCATCCACCGGCACGCTCATCAGGGCCTGATCCGTGATGATGCAATCCGTCACGGACGAATACATGGAATATAAATTCCGGTCGATTTTGGGAAGACGAGCCACCCATCCTTCACGGTTCACAATTTGCTTTTCCAACATGCCCTCTCCGTATTTAAAACTCGGATTTCAGTATCCTCAAAATATTGCACAATTGGAATTTATTTCTGGGATCACTAATGCCACATTGTGGGGCTTCTTATAGAAACAAAAGGAAAAGGTATGAAGGATCTACTTAAAAAACGCGTACTGGTGACCGGCGGTGCCGGATTTCTTGGCTCATTCCTCTGCGAACGACTCTTGGCCGAAGGGTGCGACGTCATCTGCATGGACAACTTTTTCACGGGGCGCAAGGCGAACATTGCACACCTGATGGACAGTCCCTTCTTCGAGCTCATGCGCCACGATGTCACCTTCCCCTTCTTCGTCGAGGTGG
>JAOZKS010000400.1 GCA_029935255.1 Pontiella sp. | reverse complement strand
AATTAAACCGTGTGGATAGCAGCACGTTCTTGGTGTTCAATAAGGATCGAAGCATAACTCCGCTTCGCTTCGGCCCGTTGGGCACTTATATTCGATCATTCTTGAGCACCTGCGACTTTGCTTCCTGAAGTTTTTTGTTATTCCTTTCAGGAAAATGTTTTTCAAACTGGTTCGTGGGTACGGTCAAAGCGTCACGATATAATTTGGCACGAAAGTATGCCCTTGCCCACGGATTTACGTGGCGCGTAACAAAAGTACCGGATCGGTGTCAGCTGGATCTTCTTTAAAACCTTCCTTTTAAATCTTTTCTTCGTCTTCTTTGACCCACCTCTGTTTTGATGGTGGGTTTTCTTTTTGACCCTGTCCTTTTTTTCCGCAAATTCATGGGATCATGAAAAAGAGAAGACGTTGTAAATGCCTGCATTGTGGTGAGTTGTATTCCCCTGACCCCCGAACACGCGACCGGCAACGCTTTTGTTCCAATCCGGAATGTAAGCGGGCGAGTAAGCGTATCAGCCAGCAGCGATGGCTTAAAAAAGCGGCCAATCGCGACTATTTCAAAGGCGCGGATCAGGTGGCGCGTACCCGTGTCTGGAGGGGCGATCATCCGGGCTATTGGAAAAAGCCGCCCTTAGCGAAAGAACCGCTACAAGATGAGTCAAAGACGCAACCCGTTGAAAACAAACAAGATAAGTGCAACTTAACTCCGGATGCGCTACAAGACGAGTCGTTGATGCAACCTGTTGTGCTGCTTGGGCTTATCTCCACTTTAGCGGGGAGTGCGCTACAAGATGACATCGCGTCTTTTATTCGAAACATGCAGGCTCGGGGACAGCAGATTCTGGGCAGAGGGCTCGGATCGCAACCTAAAGGAGAACCTCATGTACAAACAACTTCTTCGCCCCGACCGCCTGCGCCATGTGCCAGCGCAGTTCAGCTGGGTCGATCACCGCTTGGTCCGTGAGGGCCATCTTCGCCACACAACGCCTGAGGGGCTTGCGCTTTATCTGTTTCTGGTCACGGTCTCGGATGCCCAAGGGATGAGCTATTATGGTGACACGCGCTGTGCGGAACATCTCGGGATGGATATCGCCTCTGTGCAGGCCGCTAGATGCTCTCTGATCGAAGCGGGCCTGATCGCCTACACGCGCCCTTTATATCAAGTTCTGAGTCTGGACCGGGTATCCGAGCCCGAGTTTGCGCGCAGGGGCGAAGCGCGAACCCTTGCTCAAATTCTGGCGAATACAGGGGAGGGTAAATCATGATCGATTATACCCTCTGGTGTGAGATCCGCCGACTCAGCGATACCGGTTTGAAAGCATCCCAAATCGCTCAATCGCTTTCGCTCGATCCAAAAACGGTCCAGAAATGGATGGATCAACCTTACGCCCAGCGCAACGCCTCCGTCCGAAGCAGTAAGCTCGATCCCTACAAACCGCAGATCCAGCGGATGCTCGATCAGGAAGCCTACACCGGGGAGCAGATCCTCCGGGAGATTCGAAAGCAGGGATATCCCGGAGGCCGCAGCATCCTCCAGGAGTACCTAACCGTTATCCGGCCTCCTCGGAAAAAGGCTTTTGCCACCCTGTCCTTCGTTCCCGGCGAATGTGCACAGGTCGACTGGGGACATGCGGGCTCCGTTCAGGTGGGCAACACCCGTCGGCGGCTTAGCTTTTTTGTGATGACTTTGGGCTACAGCCGCATGATGTATTTGGAGTTCACGCTTTCGCAAAAGATGGAGTACTTCCTCGGTTGCCACAAAAACGCCTTCGAGTTCTTTGGCGGCGTTCCTGAAAAAGTGATGATCGACAACCTTAAATCTGCGGTTCTTGAGCATCCCAAAGGCGGGGCGGTTCGCTATCATCCCCGCTATCTGGATCTTGCCGCACACTACGGCTTTGAACCCCGAGCTTGCAATGTGCGTGCTCCCTACGAAAAAGGACAAGTGGAACGGGCTGTATCCTATGTGCGCACCAGCTTTCTTAACGGGCTGAATCCGGAAAGCTTTGCCCCCATCAATCCTCAGGCCCAACTGTGGCAAGACACCGTGGCCAACCTGCGGGTACACAAAGAACTCAATGAACGCCCCATCGACCGTTTTGATCGCCTGGAGAAAGCGGCCCTGACGCCCTTGGGACTCCAGCCCTATGACGTGGGAGTGAGCTCGCAGCTCAGTGCCAACTCTCAGTTCAGGGTCGTGCTCGACACCAACAAATACTCTGTCCCCGCCGAATACGCCAGTCGTCGGTTGACCCTTCGACAGTACCCCGATCAGGTGCTGCTCTATCACGAGCACAACCTCATCGCCACCCATCCCCGGAATTACCAGCGTCGGCAGGATATCCTCATCGAAGATCATCAGCGCACCCTCTTGGCGTATAAAAAAAATGCCAAGCAACAGCAGGCACTCAGTCGCCTGCTTCGGATCAGTCCACAAGCGGAACTCTTTGTACAAGGACTGCAAAACAGGAACCTGCGAGCCCGGCATCACATCCTAAAGGTCTGTGCATTGGTAGACATCTATGGAGAAGACGCCTTGCGCCGTGCCCTGGAGGATGCCGTAGAACTCGAAGCCTTCCACTCCGAATATGCAGCCCAGCAGCGCGAGCGCCGCGGCCAGA
>JAOZKS010000006.1:7528-24789 GCA_029935255.1 Pontiella sp. | reverse complement strand
AGCCGCGCGGCGAATTCTTCCACACCAACTGGACCGGCCGGGGTGGCGATACCGCTGCCTCAACCTATATTGTTTAATCATCTTCGTCCTCCCTTCTCGCCCTCGGTGAAGGAATTCGAGGACGAGGACGAGTGTGCGAGGACGAGAAAGAGGACGAATTTATGATCAGTCGATTTGGAGAAGAGGTTTCCATCCAGCCCGATGAATTGCGCGGGTTGGTTTCCCAGTGTTTGGAAAACGCGGGGAAATTGGATCGGGTTTTAATCCTTCCTCCGGATCACACGCGGTTGAATTCAATGGCGGGACCGATCACGGCGATGGTCTATGAAAAGCTGACCGCCGAGGGCGTACAGGTCGATATTCTCCCGACCCTCGGGACGCACAATCCCATGACGGAGGCGCAACTGCGCATGATGTTTGGAGATGCCATTCCGCTCGATGCCTTCAAAGTGCACGACTGGCGCAACGAGGTGATTTGCAAGGGCACCATTTCTGGCGAAATGCTCTCCGAGTTATCCGGGGGGAAACTCGACTTCACCGTCGATGTCGAAGTCAATAAAATGCTGTTCGACGGCTACGACCTCATTCTCTCCGTCGGCCAGGTGGTTCCGCACGAGGTGGTCGGCATGGCCAATTATACCAAGAATGTGGTGGTCGGTGCGGGCGGTTCGGACTTGATCAACAAGTCGCACTTTCTTGGCGCGGTTTGCAATATGGAAACCATTCTCGGGCAAACCGGCACCCCGGTGCGCAAGCTGTTTAACCATGCGGTTGAAACCTATCTTTCCGATCTGCCGATCACCTATATTCTGACGGTGATGGAGCAGGACTATGCCTCCGGCGAAATGCACATGCGCGGCTTCTATTCCAGCGACGACGAACAATGCTACACCGAGGCTTGCGAGCTGGCACGCGCGGTAAACATCACCCTGCTTGACCGTGAGCCAAAAAAGGTGGTGGTCTACCTCGATCCGCATGAATTCCAAAGCACCTGGCTCGGCAACAAAGCCGTCTACCGCACCCGCATGGCGATTGCCGACGACGGCGAGCTGATCGTGCTCGCCCCCGCCCTCAAGGAGTTTGGCGAAGACCCGGTGATTGACCGCCTTATTCGCGAATATGGCTACTTCGGAACGCCCTCCACGCTCAAGGCCGTCGAAGAAAACGAAGAGCTGCGCGACAACCTCGGTGCCGCCGCCCACCTCATCCACGGCTCCTCCGAAGGTCGCTTCGGCATTACCTATTGCCCCGGCGCCGACCTATCGCTCGAAGAGGTTCGTTCCGTCGGATTCAACGCTGTGGCCTATGACGAAATGGCCGCCCACTACAACCCCGAAACCCTCAAGGACGGCTTCAACACGCTACCCGGTGGCGAGGAAATCTTCTATATCAGCAACCCGGCCCTCGGACTCTGGGCCTTCAAGGAAAAATTCAAGAACTAGCCCATGAACAACAAACAGTGGAACGACCTTCTCGATGTGCTCTGCGCGTTGTCCAAGCCGGATGTCCGCAAGGACGACCTCTTGCCTTTCATTGTCAATCGGATGAAGCATGCGCAACCGCTCATCGAAGGGATGGGGCACGAGATTAAATTTACCGTTGCCTGCGGACCGCTCAACATTGCCTCCTTTCTCATGGGCACCACGGAACTAATGATGGCCATGATGGAGGAGCCTGAAAAATGCCATCGTTTCATCGGCATGATTTCCGATTTCCTAACCGACTGGATCGAATACCAAATGGAGCGGTTTCCTTCCACCGAAGGAATCTTTCTGCTGGACGATATCGTCGGGTTTGTGGGCGACGACCTGTGCCGGGAATTTGTTGTGCCCTACTTTAAGAAGATCTACGGTGCTTTCTCCGCGAAAATAAACTTCCTGCACAACGATGCCGCCGGGCTGTTGAGCGCCCCGTATCTTCAGGAAATGGGGGTCAATCCATTCAACTATAGTTTCGAGCATTCCATTGAAGAGATGCAACGTTTGACGAATCATCGCGTGACCTTGCTGGGCAATATTCCCCCGCGCGATATCCTGAAGGAGGGAACGCCGCAGGATGTCACGACCGAAAACATTGCCGTCTTCCACCGTGAAGTCGGGTTGCTGAACACAAAGGAGCCATAAATCATGCGTATTTCCCTCAACAAAGCCAACCTCCTCGCCGCACTCTGTATTTCTTTTGCAATTACAGACGCTTCCGGCGCGGCACAAAAGTCCAACATTCTGTTGCTGTGCATCGACGATCTTCGCCCTGAGTTGGCCTCGTTCGGCGCGGAGCATATCAAGTCGCCCAACATCGATCGATTGGCGGCGAAGAGCCGTCCGTTTCATCGCCACTATGTCAACGCGCCAAGTTGCGGGCCATCACGATACACGCTTTTGACAGGGCGTTACGGACCTGCCGGAAACGGTGCGTTGTTCCAGCGGGCAAAGAAGATTGAAAAGCAACCGGACTCCGTTCCTCCCAGCATGCCGGAATGGTTCCGCACATATGGCTACACCACGGTTTCGGTCGGGAAGGTTTCGCATCATCCTGGCGGACTTGGCGGGAGCGATTGGAATGATGATTCCGAAGTCGAAATGCCGGAGGCCTGGGATCGGCACCTGATGCCGACCGGAGATTGGAAGACTCCCAAAGGAGCCATGCACGGACTTGCCAATGGTGAAATTCGTACAAACGCAATGGATGTCTTTCAATCCACGGCGGGCGATGATTCCATCTATCCCGATGGGTTGATCATGGATGAAGCCTTGATTCAACTCGCCGAGTTGGCTGGCGGTGAGAAACCCTTCTTTCTCGCGGTCGGCCTTATTAAACCCCACCTTCCATTTGGTGCGCCGAAAAAATATTACGACCTATACAAGGGGGTTGAACTTCCGCCGATCCCGCATCCGCAAAAGCCCGGCGGAAAAACCACATGGCATGGCTCCGGTGAATTTATGAAATATAACCGCAGGGGAAAAGACCCGCGCAAGGACACGGAGTTTGCCACGGACGTCCGCAGGCACTATGCGGCCTGTGTCAGCTATGCCGATGCACAGGTTGGGCGCATGCTGGAAAAGCTCAAGGAAACAGGTGCCGACAAAAACACCATCATTGTTTTATGGGGTGACCATGGCTGGCATCTGGGCGAACATGCGATCTGGGGAAAACATGCGTTGTTCGAAGAATCCCTGCGTTCTCCGCTAATCATCTGCTATCCTGGCATTGCATCCCCCGGGAAAAGTAGTCAGGCGGTGATCGAATCGCTCGATATTTTTCCAACGCTTTGCGACCTCGCCCAACTTCCCAAACCCGACTTTGCCCAAGGCGAATCATTGCTTCCATGGCTAATGGATTTTTCACAGCCCGGCCACTCCGCGGTCGCCTACACCGCCAATGCCAAAACCATTCGTACGGATACGCACCGGTTGATTCTTCATAAGAAAGGCACGGTAGAGCTCTACGACCACACCACGCCGGAACAAGAGACTCGCAACGTGGCCAACGAAAACCCCGAAATGGTACAAACCCTGAAATCCAAACTTGAAAAACGACTTGGAGCACCCCAATGAAAAAATTCATGGATAACGATTTTCTTCTGCAAACCGAAACCGCAAAGCGGCTCTACCACGATCACGCGGCAAAGATGCCGATCTACGACTACCACTGCCATCTGTCGGCGCAGGAGATCGCGGAGGACAAGCAATACGACAACCTCGGCGAAATCTGGCTGGGCGGCGACCACTACAAATGGCGCGCCATGCGCACCAACGGCGTGGACGAGGAATTTGTGACGGGAAACGCCCCGTGGCGCAAAAAGTTCCAGAAGTGGTCCGAGACCGTCCCGCAGACCCTCCGCAACCCCCTCTACCACTGGACGCACCTAGAGCTTCAACGCTACTTCGGGATCGACACGCTCCTCAGCCCCGCCACGGCGGATGCCATCTTCGACGAATGCACGGCGAAACTGCGCACCCCAGAATTTTCCGCCCGCAACCTCATGCGGAAAATGAACGTCAAGCTCGTCTGCACCACCGATGATCCGGTCGACGATCTCAAATGGCACAAGCAGATTTCCGAGGATGATTTTGAGATTAAGGTACTCCCCACCTTTCGTCCCGACAAGGCGATGAACCTGTCGGATGCCACGGCATGGGAAAGCTATATCGAAGCCTTAAACCTATCATCCAAACAGACGGCCGTCTGTTTGGATGATATGTTTTCCGCGCTGGAGAAGCGGCATGATTATTTTCACTCGGTGGGTTGCCGCTTGTCTGATCATGGCGTTGCCTATGTTCCCGATGCGGATGCATCGGCCTCTGAGTTGGAGGCGATTTTCCAAAAGGCGAGAGATGGAAAGCCGATCCATGTGGAGGAACAGGAAAAGTTTTCCGCAAGGTTCCTCTATGAAATCGGGAAGATGAATCATAAACGTGGCTGGGCACAGCAGTTCCATGTCGGTGTATTCCGCAACAACAATAGTCGGTTGTTCAAAAGTCTCGGTGCCGATACCGGTTTTGATTCCATCGCCGACTATCGCCAAGGTCCCGGAATGATCCGCTTATTGGATCGTCTCGATGCTTCGAATCAACTGGCGAAAACGATTCTCTACAACATTAACCCGGCCGATAACGAGTTGTTCGCAACTCTGGCAGGAAACTATCAGGATGGGTCGGTTCCTGGAAAAATGCAGTTGGGTTCCGGTTGGTGGTTCTTGGATCAAAAAGACGGTATGGAAAGGCAGATGAATGCGTTGTCGAACCTTGGTTTGCTGAGTCGCTTTATCGGCATGCTGACCGATTCGCGCAGTTTTCTTTCTTATCCGCGCCACGAATATTTCCGGCGCATTCTTTGCAATCTCATCGGAAACGATGTTGAAAACGGCGAAATCCCCGCTGATATGGAATTGCTCGGTTCGATGGTCGAAAATATTTGCTACAACAATGCGGCCAGCTATTTCGAATTTTAATTCCGAAGGATTCGTTTAGTCAGCGCAGCCCAGCTTTTCGGATATATCGGCGGAGGCCTGCTTTAACAGGGTAGCCATCGTGTGGATCTTGGCCTTGGTGAAGGTGCTGGTGGAGGCGGTGATGCCGACTGCGGCGATGGTTTTTCCGAACGCATTTATGACAGGTGCCGCGATGCAGCGGACACCGGGAACATATTCCTCTTCGTCCATCGCATAGCCCTTTGTTCGGGTTTCCTCAATACTGGCCAGAACGGCTTTGTTTGTGGAATCGGTGTTGTCCGTATATTTGGTCAATTCCAAGGTCTGAATAAATTTTGTCGGTTCGGCCACAGAGAATGCGAGGAATACTTTTCCCGTAGAGGAGCAGTGCAGTTCTACCAGCGTTCCGGGCCGTGCCGCGATGCGAACGGGGTGGGGGCTGTCGGCCACTTCAACGAGCATCGATTTGTTGCCGTTAAGCATGGCTAGGTGCGACGATTCGCCTGTGTCAGCCGAGAGCGCTTGAAGCACGGGCCGGGCAAAACTGCGGATGTCCAGATTGTCCAGCGCCTTGACACCAATTTGCACCAATGACGGTCCTAACGTAAATTTCCCCTCTTCGATTTTCGCCAGATAGTTGGCATCGATCAGGGTTTCGGTGATGCGCAATGCACTGGTGCGCGGGATTCGCAACTGTACAACGAGTTCTTGAAGCGCACAGCCGCCGGGGGTATTGGAAACCAGTTCCAGCACCTCGCAGGCCTTTCCCAAGTTTGGGATATGGTATTCGTTCATGGGTGCAGTATGTTCATATTTGAACAAATGTAAATTTAGTTGAATCTGCACGTTGCGCGCGTCATTTCTGTGGTGCAGATTGTTGTGGATCATAAAAAAGGAAAACCCATGAAGTCAACCATGCTATTTATGTTTGCAACGGTATCGATAGTTGTCGCGGAATCCGCCCAGCCCCGTACGCATTGCCGCTTTGTTCCTGACCGAAAAGACGATTTCGCGTGGGAGAACGATATGATCGCATTCCGCGCCTACGGTCCCGCACTGAAGGCCAGCGGCGAGGACAGTGGTTTCGACTGCTGGCTTAAGCGCGTTGACTATCCCATTGTCGATAAGTGGTACAAGGAAAGCGCGGAAGGCAAGTCCTACCACAAAGACCACGGGGAAGGGTACGATCCCTACAAGGTTGGATCCTCGCGCGGTTGCGGCGGGCTGGCACTTTGGATCGGTGGTAAAATGGTCATCTCCAACGTGTTCAAGGAGTGGAAGATCGTTAAGTGCGAGCCTGCGGAATCCATCTTTATGCTGACCTATGAATACAACGTCGGCGACGATACCTACAGAGAAGAAAAACAAATCTCGATCAAGCTGGGTGATCGCCTTTTTAAATCGAGCTCCATTTTCTGGAAAAACGGAGCGTTGGCCGTTGATCTTCCGATTGCAATCGGGCTGGTACGGCATCATGAAATCGATGTCGTTGCAAAAGAGCTTTCCGAGGGCTGGATAAGTATCTGGGAAGCGATGGATGATTCGGAGCTGGGGACCGGCGTGGTGATCAATCCGAAAAGAATCGTCGATTTCCAGCTGTTGGAAACCGGAAAGAAGCTCGAAGACCACGCGCTGATCATCACCAAAACCGATGCCGAGGGGCGACTCGAGTACTACGCTGGATACGGATGGGAAAAAGCCGGCGAAATCAGAACAGCCAAGGAGTGGAATACCTACCTCGGAAAATTTCCTAAATAAAAGGGGTTCTTCTGGGTTTTTTATGGTGGAGCGACTTCTCGAGGTTGATGAGAGAGCTTGTGCATGTCCAATATTCCGCAGACCGTCAGCGCGGCGCTACTCGGTCTTTCCGAAAATCCGATCGTGATTCTATTCACCATCAATGTGCTATTGCTCATGGTCGGCACCTTCATGGATATGACGCCAGCGGTGCTGATCTTTACCCCCATCTTTCTGCCCGTTGTTGTGTCACTCGGGATGCATGAAGTTCACTTCGGTATCATGATGATTGCCAACCTGTGCATCGGCCTCTGCACGCCGCCCGTTGGTGCTTGCCTGTTTATTGGTTGCGGTGTCGGAAAAACCAGCATTGCCAAGGTGACCCCCACCTTACTTCCCTTCTTCGGTGCCATGATCGTTGCGCTCATGGTCATCACCTACGTGCCTGTAGTATCGCTGTGGATGCCCGTGCAGACCAAGCAGCTAAAGCAGGTCGATGTCGATAAGGCGCACTTCATGAATCCGACTGCCGCGGAAAGAGAAGAACTTCCAAAGCCCTAGCTTTCCAGTTTGGCGGCTTCAAGTCGGGCTCGCTTGAGGAGTTTTTCGGCGATTTCGGGGTGGTCATTGTACCGGTTTTTCGTTTCGCCGATATCGTCGCGCAGGTTGTAGAGCTCCGGTTCGAAGGTTTTCGTTGAATATTTCATGGGCTCGACTTTTTGGGAGTATCCCTGAACGGGTACGGAAAGGATGAGCTTCCAGTCGCCCATGCGGATGGCGGAGAGGGTGTCGTTGTGGAGGTAGTAGAGGAAAAAGTCGTGCGGTGTTTTTGCCGAGGGGTTTCCTTGGATCAGATCACTGATGTCGCACCCGTCGATCTCGTGGTCGACGGGAAGGCCTGCGAGTTTCCCAAGGGTCGGAAGCAGGTCGATGGTGGAGGCGAGTTCAGAGCAGGTGCTTCCGGCGGGGATGGTGCCGGGCATTTTCATGATGCACGGAACGCGCATGCCGCCTTCGAAGGTGGAGCCTTTTCCGTTGTGCAGGGGGAGGGCGTGGCCGCCATTTTCGCCGTGCGAGAGCCACGGGCCGTTGTCGCTAGTGAAGACAACCAGCGTGTTTTCAGCCAGCCCTTCTTTTTCCAGACTGTGGAGGATCTGGCCGACGGCCCAGTCGATCTCTTCGATGGTGTCGCCATAGAGGCCCGCCTGGCTTTTGCCTTTAAAGGCTTCGGAGGCGAAGAGCGGAATATGCGGCATGGCGGGGGTGAGATAGATGAAGAAGGGTTGGTCTTTATTCTGTTCAATGAAGCGGATGGCTTCTTCGGCATAGCGCTTGGTGAGGGTGGCTTGGTCGGCGGGGAATTCGACGATCTCGTTGTCGCGCATGAGCGGAACCTTCCACCGACTTTCCTTCGTGGCCTTCTTACCGCGCATGGCATCCATTTGTTCAAGCGTGGTTCCATTGAGTAGTTGGATCTCCTTGGCGGCCTTGAGTTCGGGAGCCAGCCACATGTCGTTGCTATAGGGGATGCCGTAGTAGGTGTCGAAGCCTTGCGCCGTCGGCAGGTATTTGTCGAGATGGCCAAGATGCCATTTCCCGATGCAGGCGGTGGCATAGTTCTTTTGCTTTAGGTGGTCGGCGATGGTGATTTCGTCGGGAGGGAGGCCACGGTCGCCGGAATGAGGGAACAGCACGCCTTTGGCCATGCCGAGTCGTTTGGGATATTTCCCGGTCAGCAACGCGGCTCGCGAGGGGGTGCAGACGGGCGCGGCGACGTAGAAGTCGGTCAGGCGCATGCCTTCGGCGGCCATGCGGTCGAGGTGGGGGGTGGCAATGTCCGGCGAACCAAAGCAACCGACATCCTGATAGCCCTGGTCGTCGGTAAAAATGACGATAAAATTGGGCAGAGGGTTTTCGGAGGTTATTCCAACCACAGGAATGGCTATGGCCAACCCGACTACGGTCAAGAATCTGCGGAGCTTCATGTTTCCCCTTGGGTTCAACGATTGTACAGAGTCTCATCTTCCGGCTTGGTTTGAAAGCGGGATTTGGGCAAGATGCGCGCTTTGGTAAGGTAAAAGGGGACGTGCAATGGCTGATTTAACGGATTTGTTAGGAGAGGGGAGCACTCTGAAGACACCCGGCTTGGGTGATGCCGTCGGTGGCTCGTCCAACAAGGAGCTGATGGCCGATGCGCGGATGTCTCTTTCGGGGAACTGGGGCATGGGGGTGCTGGGGTATGTTCTGTACACAGTTTTCGTGATGAGCTTTTATCTGTTTGTTTTTTCCGCTGCGGTCTTTGTTGGGGTGATCGGCGGATTGAGCGGATCGAATACTGCGGCGGCGGCTCAGTCCATGAAGTGGTTTTCACAACTTGTGGAACTGTTTGTTTCCGGTGCATTCATGGTGGGCTTTAATAGCTATTTTCTGGTGATTGCCCAAGAGGGTGAAACGCGGCTGGAATGTTTATTTACGGGTTTTAAGCGCTTCTGGACCTCGTTTGGGGCGTATTTCCTAAGTACCTTGTTTACCATTCTGTGGATGTTTCTATTCATTATTCCGGGGATTATTGCGGCGTTCCGCTATGCGATGGTCTATTTCATCGTGGCCGACGACGAGGATTGCGGCCCGTTGGAGGCCATCACCCGAAGCAAGGAGATGATGGTGGGCAATAAGTGGAAGTTTTTCTGCCTCAACTGGCGCTTTTTCTGGTGGTCGTTGCTGGCCGGAATTTTCACGTTTGGAATCGGCTTCCTCTGGCTGGTGCCCTACATGCAAACGAGCTTTGCGAAGTTCTACGAGGACGTTAAGTGAAGAAGGCTTTAGGCCTAATCACTTAAAACGTAATGCTTAAAACAGGCACATTCGAATTTCTCGGCACCGATCCCTCGTGCAAGGCGCGGCGGGGACGGTTGCACACGGCGCACGGGACGGTGGAGACTCCGGTTTTTATGCCGGTGGGCACGCAGGCGACGGTCAAGTGCATGTCGCCCCGCGAAATGGATGAGCTGGGTACCGAAATCCTGCTGGGAAATACCTATCACCTTAATGATCGGCCCGGGCCGGACCTGATCGAGCGCATGGGCGGCTTGCATCAATTCATGGGGTGGGATCGCGCGATTTTGACGGATAGCGGCGGCTATCAGGTTTTCAGCCTCGGCAGCATGAATAAGATCACCGCCGAGGGCGTTTCGTTCCAGTCGCACTCCGATGGAAAAAAACATTTCATTGGTCCACGGGAGTCGATGGAAATCCAGCGCAAGCTTGGGTCGGATATCGCCATGGTTTTCGATGAGTGCCCTCCGTATCCGTGCGAGAAGGATTACGCTTGCAAAGCCGTACGCAGAACCCTAGATTGGGCGGCTATTTGCAGGGAAACGCCTCGTGCGGAAGGCCAGTTGGTTTTTGGAATCGTACAGGGCGGTGTCCATGCCGATTTGCGCGAAGAATGCGCAAAGACATTGGTCGAAATGGATTTTGATGGCTATGCCATCGGCGGGGTGAGCGTGGGCGAGCCCGATGAGCTGATCCTGCGGGGGGTGGACGATTCGATCGGCCATCTGCCGGAAGGGAAGGCCCGCTACCTGATGGGGGTTGGAGAAATGGCCCAGATGGTGGAGTCGGTGGCGCGCGGAGTCGATATGTTTGACTGCGTGATGCCGACGCGGCAGGCGCGCAACGGGACGGTTTCGACCCGGCGTGGTCGCTACCCGGTGAAGGCGGCCCTCTATAAGGAGGACTCGCGACCCTTGGAAGAGGGGTGCAGGTGCTATGCGTGCGCGAACTTTACGCGTGCCTATGTGAGGCATCTGCTCAATGTGGGCGAGATTTTGGGACTGCGGTTGATAACGATGCATAACCTGCATTGCTATCTTGAATTTTTGAAGGATATGAGAAAGGCGATAGAGGAGGGGACGTTCGATGCGTTCCGAATGGCGTTTCATGCCGGCTATCGCGTAGTTTTGGAAGAACATACGTTAAACGTTAAGGAGAACAACTAGATGAGTCCGCTACTTTTCACTATCGCCGAGGCCGCCCCGGCTGTGGCATCCAAGGGATCGCCATTACAATTCCCGATCATGATGGCGCTGCTGTTTGCTGTGATGTATTTCATGATGATCCGCCCCCAGCGCCGGCGAGATAAGGCGCGCAAGGCAATGATCGCCAATGTGAAAAGCGGTGATCGTGTGCTGCTTACCAGTGGGATTCTTGGCAACGTCAGCAATATCAGTGATACTTCACTCACGATTCAGATTGCAGAAAAAACAAAAATCGAAGTGGTGAAAGCCGCAATCTCTCAGGTTTTGGAAAACGGTGAAACCCCTTCCGAAATTGAACCGGCGAAGTAAGAAAGGTTTATACAATGGATAAGAACAAACTTTGGAAATGGTTGCTTCTCGCATTCCTCGTGGTCTGGTCGCTGACCTTGGTTACCCCGCTTGACCAAAAAATCAAGCTGGGTCTGGACCTTAAAGGTGGATCGAGCTTTGTGTTGGAAGTGGATTCCGCCGATGTGGCCAAGAAGATGGTTGAAGCCGAGGAGGCTGAAACCGTTGAGGAAATCAGTGAATCAAAACTTCGGGACAAGGTTCGGTTGGTGCAGGAGATCGCAGTTGAGGTAATCCGCAACCGCATCGATGTGTTGGGAACGTCCGAGCCGGAAATCTATCCGGAAGGCGATAGCCGCATTGTGGTTCGTATTCCGGGTGCCGATGCGGCAACCCGTGCGGAAGCCAAGGCGCAGATGTCGCGCGATGCCGTATTGACCTTTAAGTTGATCCATAAGGACGGCGATATCTGGGCCTCTGAACTGGCGGCTGAAGGAAGGTTTCCCAAAGGCTATAAGATGGGCGGGCAGGATCGGGGAGTTTTCCTGATTCGGGACATGTCCGTTCCTGATGAAGAGCTGGATCGTGAATTCTTCGAACAGTTGAAAAAATTCGGCGGCAAGCGCGCGGACTACATGTTGATGGCGGATCGGGCTACGGATGGTTCGGAGATCTATCGCCCGCAGTTCGTCGAGCGCCGCAAGCAGCTCGGTGGGGATACGGTTCAGAATGCGTTTGTGACCTATGACCAGATGACCTCTGTTCCTAAGATCTCTCTGGAGTTTGATGGTGAAGGTAAAAAAATATTTGGTCGTGTAACGGATCAGTATGGCCCGACCCCAGAGGGGGTCTATCGTCAACTGGCCATTATCCTTGACGATAAACTCTATTCCGCACCCACGATCAACGAACCGATCTACAGTGGCCGTGCCGAGATTTCCGGCAACTTTTCCGTGGTGGAAGCCCGTCGCTTGGTGAATGTGCTGCGTGCCGGCGCATTGCCGGGTCGTGTGAAAATCGTCGAGGAACGCACCGTGGCCCCGACGCTGGGTCAGGCCTCCATCGACGGCGGTAAGCAAGCGATCATTTATGGCGGTGTTGGCGTACTCATTTTCATGGCACTCTACTACATGCTCCCAGGTCTCATTGCGAACCTCTCGCTGGTCTTTGTCTTGTTGCTTCTGCCGGTGGGCATGGTGGTGGCGGCTGGATTCCTCGGCGTGGTTTCGGGATCGCTGGATGGCGGTGCGGTTGGTTTGCCAACCCTGACGCTCTACGGCATTGCCGGTATTGTGCTGACGGTTGGGATGGCTGTGGATGCCAACGTACTTATTTTCGAGCGTATGCGCGAAGAATGGAAAGTGGGCAAGTCGATTTCCGGTGCCATCAATGCCGGTTACAACAAGGCGTTCAGTACCATTCTCGATGCAAACGTTACGACATTGCTGGTTGCGGTGATTCTCTTCTGGCAGGGATCGGGCCCGATCCGCGGTTTTGCGGTTACCCTGAGCGCCGGTATTCTTGTTAGCATGTTTATCGTGCTCGTCATTACCCGTCTCTTCTTCAATTCCTTGGCGGATGCGAAGATGATCAAATCGCTTAAAATGATGTCGATCCCCGGGTTGGCCAACATTTCGTTCGACTTTATTGGCAAGCGCAAGATTGCGGCCATTATATCCATCCTCGTGATTATCAGTACATGGGGATTGTTTGCTTCCAAGGGCGATGCCAACCTCGGTGTGGATTTCACGGGAGGAACGGTGATGTCCTTCGAGTTTGACCAGAAGCAGGATGCCGATACCGTGAAGGCGGCTTTGGCGGCTGTCGGGTTCACCTCCGCCAAGGCGGACTATGAGACCGACCTGCACGGCAAAGAATTCCTTGAGGTCAAGGTGGGCGCTTCCGGTGAAGCTTCCGAACCAGCACTCGAAGCGGTTAAGGCACTCGAAGGAAATTATCGGGATGTGAAGAACGATAGCGTGGGTTCCCAGATTGGTGAGGAGTTGAAGACCAAAGGAATCAAGGCGATCATCTTCGCGCTGATCGGCATTATTATCTATATCTCGATCCGATTCGAGTTTGCCTTTGCCATGGGTGCGATTACCGCGCTGGCGCATGACGTACTCATTACGGTGGGGGTCTACTGCGCACTCGGTCATGAGCTGAGTATGCCGATTATCGCGGCGTTGCTCACGATTGTGGGTTACTCGGTGAACGATACAATCGTTGTGTTCGACCGCATCCGTGAAGACCTCAAGCTGGAGAAGGGAAAGTCCTATAAGGAAATCGCGAACCTTTCGATCAATCAAACCCTCAGTCGTACCGTGCTGACCTCGTTCACCACGTTGCTGACGGTGGTGATGTTGCTGATCTTTGGCGATGGTGCCGTGTTCGACTTTGCATTGGCACTCTGCATCGGCATCCTGGTCGGCACCTATTCGTCCATCTTCGTGGCGACTCCGGTTGTGCTGCTCTGGCACAAGGAGGAGAAGGTTAAGTAGACTTGGCCGCGAAGCGGACTATAATGCGGGCGTTCTGTTTTTAAGCGGAGCGCCCGTTTTCTTTTTCAAGGGGTGGACGTTTTCTATGAATAAAAAACAAACCTATAGAATGCCATGTCCGGTTATGGGCTTTCTGCTGAAGCGAGTTCTGGATCAGAACTCCCCGGCGGACAGCCATGAAAATCGAACCCGAATCGGGATGCTGGAAGGCTGGGTTAGCACACTGATGAGTCTGGTGCTTTGCGTTGCCAAGGGGTGGCTCGGGCTGGTATCCGGGAGTGTTTCCTTGATTGCCGATGCGATGAACAATCTAACGGATATGGTGGGGAGTCTGGTCATTGCTCTGGGGTTTCAGTGGTCGCGCAAACCCAGTGATGAGGAACACCCGTTTGGCCATGGAAGAATCGAGGCTGTGGCGACGTTGGTGCTTTCGATTGCGTTGTTGCTGGTGGGTTTCGAGGTGGCCAAGTCCGGTGTGCTCCGGCTGGTGAGCCCCAAGCCCGTCGATGCCCCGCTGTGGATTATGGTTTCCGTGGGGATTACGGTTGCGCTTAAATTCTGGCTGGCGGTGTTTGCCCGTAGTTTGGCGAAACTCTCGAAGTCGCACGTGCTGGAAGTGGATGCATGGAACCACACCTTCGATGTTGTGAGCACTTTAATGGTAATGGTGGCGCTGGTGGGGTCTCGGTTGGGGTGGGCGGTTGTGGATGGCTGGGCTGCGATTGGGGTTTCTCTTCTCATTCTCATAACCGGAATCAAGTATGCCCGCGAAGCCATCGACATCCTGCTGGGGAAAAAGCCGGAGGAGGAGGAGGTGGAGGCCATCCATACCATTGTGGAGGCGGTAGACGGTGTGTTGGGGGTTCATGAAATCATGGTTCACCAGTATGGCGATGTGAAAATGGTTTCGTTCCATATTGAGGTGGATGCCAAGTTGACGGTGATTGCCGCACACGATATTGCCGAGGTGGCGGAGGAGGCGGTGGAGTCGAAGTTGCAATGGCGGGCGGTCGCCCATGTTGATCCAGTCGACCGTTCCCATCCCTTCTTTGATGAGTTGAACACGGCCTTGAAAGACCTTGTTGCGAACGATCCGGATTTGATCGGCTTCCACGATCTCCGGAGCGAAGGAGATAAACCTCCCTACACCATCTCATTCGATCTGGTTACCGGAGTGGACACGGGTCGGAATCGATATGACGAAGTCTATGCGCGGAGTTTGGACATGCTCACGGCAACATTCGAGCGGCAGGTGGGCATGGCGGAGATTGGGATCGAAGCTTCGGTGGATAGCGCACCGATGGTGCGTAAGCAGTTTTGCATTGCTGCAACGGCTGGAAAATGATTCGACTGTGTATTTGCCTCCGTTTTGATTGTTGTTATGATGCCTTCGTTTGAAGATATTCAGGGATTATGAGAGGAGATGTTTATGACTGAATTTCCGGGAAATGTTGAATGGGTAGCGGATCTTGTCCCAGAGCTTAACGCGCGATTGGAACCGTTCAGGGTCGATACCGAAGAGGTGGATGATGAACTCATTGAGATATTCATCGATGAAATCCGCCGGCTCACGGCCGATCTGGAGGGGGGCGTACTTCGCAACGATGCCGAGGCGATGCGCATGGCGGCGCATTCCATTAAAGGTATGGGCGGTACCATGGGGCTTCCTGAAATATCGGTCCTTGCTCAGGAAATCGAGATTAGAGTTAAGGATGATCGCTTGGCGGAGTCAAAACCGCTTGTGGATGCGTTGGCGAATTGGCTGGCGACTTTCTTGTAGGAGATTGAATGTCCGCACCTGTCCATGATCGTTTTAATACACAGACTGCTTCGCGCCTGCTTCGCAAGTTATCCGGTCGCGTGCTGGTGGTGGACGACGAACTGCCGAACCGCCTCTACCTGAGGAAACTCCTGGAAGCGCGCGAGTGCGAAGTGTTCGATGTGGAGGATGGGGCGACTGCGCTGGAAATTGCGCTGAAAAAACAACCTGATCTGATTCTGGTGGATGTGATCATGCCGGAGATGGATGGTTTCGAACTTTGCGGGAAACTACGTGACGATCCGCGTACAAGCCATATTCCGGTCATTATGGTGACGGCAAAATCTAAAATCGAAGACATCGAAACCGGATTTGAGCTGGGGGCGATGGATTATATCCGAAAGCCTTTCAATCCCCGTGAACTTATTTTGCGCGTGGGCAACGCGCTGGCTCTGAAGCGAAGTAATGACGAACTGACTCTGTGGAACAAAAGGGTTTCGCGTGATCTCGAACTGGCCGGGGCTATCCAGCGGTCGCTCTTTTCGGATGTCCCTCATTTTTCAAGACGCTTCGAGGTGCGCGCGGCCTATCGTACGTGCATGGCTGTCGGCGGGGATGCCTTTGATATTGTTTTGCTTCCCGATGGAAAGCATTGCGTCTATGTGGCTGATGTTTCCGGGCATGGCGTGGCTCCGGCCATGATTTCCTCTCTCATTAAGGCGACGGCAAGCGAGATGATCCGCCGCTATGCGGATCAGGGACCGGCGGCGATCTGCAATGCCTTGAATATGGTAATCCGTCGGCGCATCGACAATCCGTCGTATTATGCCACCATGTTCATGGCGGTGCATGATCCAGAGAAATTGGAATGGCGCTGCATGAATTGCGGACATCCCAATCCAGTCTATGTGCGCAACGGGAAACGGGAGGATTCATCCATGTTCAGCAAGGGCGGTGGCACACCGATCGGATTTCCCTTCGGAGATGAAAAGCCGTATTCGGTCGATGATGAGGTGAGTTTCAAGGACGAGGGCGATACATTTTTTCTGATATACACCGATGGGCTTACCGAAGCGAGGCATGCCCAGACGCAGGAGGAATGCGGAAGCCGGATTGATCTTATCTATGAGCGTGTCGTGCAGGACCCGGCAATACCCAACAAGTCGGTGGCCGTGCTTGACGCGCTCGAGGCGGCAAACTATCAACTGGGGGCCGATGATTGTACAGCGATCTCGATCCACATGCTTGATCCGGAAAAGATCGTGATCGAGCAAAAGGTCTCCAGAAACATCTATTTGGTTTCCGAAGTGGCAAAGCAAGCCGATGAGGCTGTGATGGCTCGTGGAATCTCTCAGGAAACCGCAACGTTGGTCCGTTTGCTGGTCATGGAGCTCGGAGCCAACTTGGTTGATCATGGTGGTCTGGGCGAAGAGGACTCCTTTTGGCTTCAGATCCGGGTGGATGGAAAAGTTTGTCAACTTGTATTAGTGGATGAGGGCGATGAATGGGATTTGGAGCAGGCATTAAGCCACGAGCTGGACGCAGCCTACATGGGCGAGCGGGGACGCGGTTTGGGGATCACGAATTCAATTGTTGACCGCATTGAGCGGTATCGGGTGAATTCGGAGAACTTAACGTATTGCACGATTATCGATGCAGAGGAGGATGCGGGATGAGGGAGTCGGTATATCGGGCGCGCCGCGATCTGTTTGAAACGTTGGAGGTTCCGGCGACGAAGGGCGATATCACGATCCTGAAGTGGAAACAACGCGCCCGCTTAATCTTCTGGGAAACGGGACTTCGAAGCCTACTGGTGATCAAGCGTTCGATCGATGTTGCCATCAGTCTGGTGGCCTTGCTTATCCTTTCTCCTTTGTTTTTGCTGGTGGCGGTTGCCATTCTCATTGAAGACGGGTTTCCGGTCTTACTGCTGCAAAAGCGGGTCGGTCTTTATGGTCGTGAATTCCGATTGCATAAATTCCGTTCCATGTGCCGGGATGCGGAGA
>JAOZKS010000006.1:0-7518 GCA_029935255.1 Pontiella sp. | reverse complement strand
AGAAAAACGAATCCACCGATGGTGTGATCTTTAAAATGAAGAACGATCCGCGTATTACCCGAGTGGGACGCATTCTTCGCCGATTCAGCATAGATGAAACACCTCAGTTCCTGAACGTTCTGACAGGGGACCTTGCGTTGGTGGGGCCGCGACCACCGATCCCGGAAGAGGTGGCGCAGTATTCCCTTTCCGACCGCAAACGGTTGCATGTAAAACCGGGATTGACCTGTCTCTGGCAAATCCAGGGACGCTCCGATGTCCCGTTCGACCGACTCGTGAGCCTCGATATGCAATATATCCGAAGCCAGAGCATTTTTAAAGATATCGTGATTATAATCAAAACGATCCCCGCCGTTCTTTTTGGGCGAGGGGCGTACTAAGGAGTAGTGATGATTGTTACCTGTTCAAAAAACCAAGGTATTGGCGTTATTCAGGTGAGCCAGGCACTGACGGCCGCCTCCGTGGATACGTTTCGCGAGCAGCTCGCAAGCTGGCAGTCCGTTGAGGTGGATGTGACGAACTTTGTGATCGATTTGAAGCAGGTCGATTTCATGGATAGTGCGGGGCTGGGCACTTTGATTGCCGTGCTCAAGCAAATCACCGAGCGGGGGGGCGATATGAAGATAGCCTGCCTTCAGAAAAAACCCCGAATGGTATTTGAAATTACACGAGCCTATAAGGTTTTTGAAATCTATGACACCGTCGATGAAGCATTGAAGATGTATAAGTAAGCTTTTTCTGGATTTCCTATGAAGGCCGTATTCTACACCGCCGATCCCCTTGCATGGGCTGATGATCTTGGGGGAGCCCCCTGGCCGCTACTACCCGTGGCGAACCGCCCGCTGCTGGACTATTGGTTGGAAACCTGTGCAGAACTCGGCATTGGGCATGTACAGGTGATTTTGGGGGAAGGAGCTGACGAGGTTGAAAAATTTTCCGGTGGCGGGGCGCGGTGGGGGGTCGAGATTCAATACAGCTTTGCACGCGCCAGCGAGCAACCGCTGGATTATCTGAAGGCGACCTCTGACCGATGGGAAGACGGTCTCTTATTCATTGGCGGGGCATTCTTTCTTCGCCGCCGCCAGGCCTACACACCATCCGGTTTCCAGACGCTCGAAGCCTGCCGCCATGGTGCCGATGGAAAGACATGGTTTCTGTACGGCAAGAATGGGGATGAAGTGAAGGCCTTGCTCGATGGCCATTCCGGTTCGGAGCGGGGGCTGGAACAAATCCATATCCATCCGTTTTTCATCGACGGCATCCCTGCGTACTTCGACATCAACATGAAAATGGTGATGGGAGAGTTTTCCCGCTATGTCACCGCCGGCTTCTCAACCGTGGATGGGAGTTCGGTTGGCTATAATGTCCTCACGCCGCCATCGGCCCATTTGAAACCGCCGCTTATCATTGGAAACGATTGTCGTTTCGGCCCCATGACGACGATTGGGGGAAAGGCGGTGGTGGCCGACCATGTCATTGTCGATTCGCATACCGAACTATCCAACTGTCTGATCCTTCAGGACACCTACATCGGCCGCAACCTGGAGGTTTCAAACAAGATTATTTCAGGAAACCGATTGATCAGTGCCGTGGATGGAACGGTTGTCGAGATCGACGATTCGTGGATCGTGGCGCAGAACCGCCCGGATATGCGGACGGAGGATCTCGTGCGATATATCATCCTGTGGTTTCTTGCGTTCTGCGTGATGCTTGTTCAAGTGATACCCTTCTGCATCCTATACCCCTTGGTTCGTCTAACCCGTATCGGAATTTTCAAGAAAGAAATTTTCCATGATCCACGAACCGGATACATCAGCCTGCTGATATTCCATAAGTTGGAAAATCGCAAGTCAATCGTCTATCGCCTGTTTCTCGCCGGCACACTTGACCGCTTACCCCTTCTTTTGCTGGCTCTGCGCGGCCGACTTTTTGTCTGTGGGCAACCTCCAATGCGGCATCCGATCGATGATGATATCGTCTCTCAATTGCCGCACTATTATCCAGCAGTCTTTTCTTATGCAAATTACAACAAGGATAGTGATCGGTTGGTGGATTCGCTGTGGTACGCCCATATCCGCTCACTTTTTGAAGATGTAAAGATCCTGATCAAATCCCTTCTTTACCGGTTCTTTCGGGCCGGTAGCATGTAGCCTGAAAAATCGCAGACCCAGGAACCCCAATCACCATGTCCAAACAGTGGAAACTCAAACCCATAGACGAACAAGTGGTGCGCCATACTGCAGCACTCGCCGGGCTTCCCCTTCCACTAGCACGAGTTCTTGCTTTGTACGGTCACGAGGATCTTGGCGAAATCGAAACGTTCCTGAACCCTCGTCTTTCCGGATTGACCGATCCCTTTTTGCTTCCCGATATGGAAAAGGCGGCTTCCAGAGTCTGGAAAGCCATCGAGTCCGATGAACCCATTTCGGTTTTCGGAGACTACGATGTCGATGGTGTAACCTCCGCCGCCTTGCTCACCCGTATGCTTTCTGCGCTCGGTGCAGACGTAAAACCCTTTATCCCAGACCGGATCGAGGAAGGTTACGGCCTCTCGCGGGAAGCATTGGATCGCTGTCTTAAAGAGCATGGGTCGGCATTGGTGATCACGGTCGATTGCGGAACCAACTCCGTTGATAGTGTGGTCCACGCACGGGCCAAAGGCGTGGATATAATCATCACCGACCACCATGAACCGGAAGAGCAAATTGCTCCGGCCTTCGCGCTCATTAATCCGAAACTCGGAAGCCACTCATCCCTCGAAGTTCTTTCCGGGGTGGGGGTGGCCTTCAAGCTTGCGCACGCCCTGTTGAAAAGCGGGCGCAAGAATGGAAATCCAGCGGCCCGTGAGATCGACCTGCGCACCTATCTCGATATCGTTGCCCTCGGCACCGTCACCGATCTTGTTCCGTTGGTTGGAGAAAACCGGATTCTTGTTCGCCATGGTCTTGCCGCTCTTGATGCGAGTCGGTGGGAAGGTCTTCGCGCACTCAAGGCGGTGTCGGGTATGCGCGGCGAAGCCGATACCTATCACTTGGGCTTCCAGCTCGGCCCGCGGATCAATGCGGTCGGCCGTATTGGACAACCCATGCAGGCTCTGCGCCTACTGGTCTCCGACGATCCTGCCGAAGCACGGGAGATCGCAAATCTGCTCGACCGCACCAATCTCGAACGTCGTAAACTTGAAAGCGATATGGCCAAAGAAGCCTTTGCGGAAATCGACTCCTATTTCGATCCTGATCAACATTTCGGTTTGGTCGTGGCAAAGGAAGGTTGGCATCCGGGCGTGGTCGGAATTGTCGCCTCGCGCGTGTCCCGACACTACAACCGCCCCGCCATAGTGATGGGCATCGATTCGGATGGGAAAACGCGAGGTTCCTGCCGGAGCATAGAAGAGTTCGATATGCTTGAAGGGTTGAGAGCCTGCGAAGAACACCTCGTGAAATTCGGCGGTCATAAAATGGCTGCCGGGCTGTCGCTTTCGGCCGAAGCGCTGGAGGCCTTCAAGACTTCGTTCACTGCGACAGCTGCGGATCGTTTAAGGTTGCTGGATCTTTCTCCCGTTCAGTATATCGATTCCGAGATTGCGGGCGATGAACTGGATTGGAGTTTTTACGAACAACTCAAGAGGCTGAATCCCTTCGGGCAAAACAACTCCGAGCCCATCTGGGCGCTATATAGAGCAGAGCTCTCGGGCAAGCCCCGTGTGGTCGGGAAGAACCACCTTAAGCTCGCGATTACTTCGAAAGGACGAAAGTTCGATGCGATTGCATTTAACTATCCGCTCGATCAATTGCCGTCGGGCAGGTTGGACATTGCCTTTGCACTCAAGGAAAACACCTGGAACGGAAATACCAGCCTCCAGCTCCAGATCAAGGACATTCGCTCCGCTCACTGAGTGCCGCATGCGGGGACGAAAAAACCCCGCTGAGTTAGCGGGGTTTTCTTTGAATGGCGGAGCGTGTTAGGCCATCCGGTCTTCGATTTTGTTTTTCTTGCAGTAGAAGGCGTAGAGGGCAATGACCACGAAGCAGATGACGGGAACCAGATAGGATTTTGCAGTCGCGACGCCAAGTGCGATTCCTTCGCTTTCAGCACCACCGAGGAAGGAATCGATCAGTCCGCCTTGGAAGGTGGTAATGAGCGCACCGCCAAGGATGGCCATGATGAGGCCGGAGGCACCTAGTTTCGTAGCTTCACCAAGTCCGCGAGATCCCAGACCAAAGATGGTCGGGAACATGAGCGACATGCAGGCCGATACGGCAACGAGGCTGTAGACCCCGACGATTCCCCCGACGAAGATTACGGAGCTACAGAGAATGATGCCGCCGATGGAAGCGAACAGTAGCAGGGTGCTAGGTTTGAAACGGATCATCAGGGCGGTGAAGATCCAGCGGGAGATGGCGAACGAGATAATGGCGCCCATGTGGTAGTTCATCGCCTGACTGTCTTCAATGCCCAGTTGGCCGGTGATGTAGTGGAGGGTATAGGTCCAGACGGTAATTTGCGCGCCGACGTAGAAAAATTGGGCGATCACTGCGAAGACATAGTTCGGGGTGGTGAGGAGTTGTTTTATGGTAATGGAGAAGTGTGTTTTCGAGTCGTGTTCCTCGGCGCTGGGCATCTTCTTGTTGATTGCAATCAGAACCCAAAGTACAATCAAAACCAGAGCGGCTGTGAGGTAGGGAGTCATGACGATCGAGAGCTGTTCGGTCTGGATGGCATCAAGGGTGGCGGCATCCATCCCTTCGGTCACGGTCACCGCTTCAAGTTTTCGAAGAATGGCGAATTTGCAGACAAACAGTCCAATCAGCGATCCGATCGGATTGAAGGATTGTGCAATGTTGAGGCGTTGCGTGGCCGTCTCTTCGGGGCCCATGGCAATAATGTATGGATTGGCGCTGGTTTCCAGGATGGAGAGTCCGCCGGCAAGAACCCAGAATGCGACAAGAAAGGGAATGTATTCCTTCATGATGCTTGCGGGGTAGAAGAGTAATCCGCCCACGATATACATGCCTAATCCAAACAGGATGCCGGCTTTATATCCGTACTTTCTGGAAAGGATTGCGCCGGGAATGGCGAGGCAGAAATAGGCCCCATAGAATGCGTTCTGGATAAATGCGGTCTGTTTAATCGACAGCTCGGTAAAGATTCCCGTGAAGGCCTTAACGAGCGGGTCGGTCATGTTGTTGGATAGGCCCCACATGGCGAAGCAGGTTGAGAGAAGAAGAAAGGGGAAGAGTATGCTTTTGGGTATGATTGCCGACTTGTTACTCATGGGTACATTCCTTTATGGGTTTACCACTATCCTGATACTAAAAAACTTTTAAAACGTGGATATGCATGGAATCATATCTTGGTTGGAGATGAAATTTAAAAAGGAGAAGAACATGCTTAAAGGAATCGATCCCGTCATTAGCCCCGAGTTGTTGAAAATTCTCGCCGAGATGGGGCATGGCGATGAAATCATTCTATCCGATGCCCACTTTCCCGGACATACTTTCTGCCCGAAGAATGTGCTGAGGGGCGACGGCCTGCAGATTCCCGATCTGTTGGAAGGGATCATCCCGCTCTTTGAACTCGATGCCTATGCGCCGCCGTTGGCGATGATGGCGGCGGTGGAGGGCGATGAGCTTGATCCGCAGGTGGAGGTGGATTATATGACGGCCATTCGTAAATCAGCGCCGGAGGCTCCTGCACCGGAGCGCATCGATCGCTTTGCTTTCTATGATCGTGCTGAAAAGGCTTATGCCTGCGTCGTCACCGGAACCACGGCCAAGTATGGAAATATTATTCTCAAGAAGGGCGTTACGCCGATTGGTTGATGGGTAGAGTGTTCCAACCCGAGGGAAATGATGCGTTTATTTAATCGAACCATTTTCATTTCGTCCGTTTTGTCCGTGGCATCCATAACGATGGCGGAGCCTGTCGAGCCATCGCGCACGGAGGTGGTTAAACCGATCTACAAAAACTCGCTGCGGGAGTTTCCAGGAAAGGGAACGTTGAAACAGCGTAAGCAAGGGGGAAATCCGCGCACGATGAATGGAGTGCTGGTTTTTGATGGATCCATGGATGGGAACCGGCAGGTGGATCCGCAGATTGCGGTGGGGGGAGGGTACATCTTCCATGGCACGAATGGTGGACTGATCATCTACGATAAAAAAGGGAATTTCATCGATGGAGTGGGAAACCGAGGCTTCAATGGGGGGATCGATCCCAAGCTGTTCTATTGTGTGAACAATCAGGTGTTTGGTTTTAATATCTGGAATCCGTGGGATAAGGAAAAACTCAAACCCGTTAATATCTCGATTTCGGAGGGCCGAGATCCCACAGGGGCCTGGAATGTCTACCCCGTCCCGGCGCCGGACGGGCGGGATGGCGGCGGCTTGGGATGCAGTCGGCAGTGGGTCGGCTATACGTTTCCTGGAGGGAAAGATCGAACCTTTGTATTTAATATAGGCGATGCAAAAAAGGGCAAACCAGTTACAGTTTATCATTTTCCGGGCAGCTTAGGGCAGGCGGCGCTGACGCAGGATGATGAAAAAGCACTCTACTTCCTCGATATCACGCAGAAAGATCTCATTATCTCCCGGATTCGCGATCGAGGCGACGGAACGCCGATTGCTGAAGAACTAGCTAAGAAACCCCACAGTCTGGAATATATAAAGCGTCCGCCGGCGTCGCCCCAAAAGGGAACGGATGCGCGTACGGCCTCCGGGGATTGGCATCCAAAGAATCTGGTTTTACAGGGCGGTTTTCTGTGGTTTTCGCATGCGGTTAATTGCGAGGGGCGCTCTGCGGTACAATGGCATCAGGTCCGGTTGGATGGAACCATCCGGCAGACCGGGCTCATCAGCGACCCTAAAAGCAGCTATATCCAAACGACCCTTGCCGTAAATAAAAAACTGGATGTCCTCGTTGGCTTCCAGGAGACGAGTGAAACCATGTTTATCAGTCCGCGCATGGCCTTTCGCCGTGCCAAAGATCCTCGGGGTACGTTGCGGAAGATGGTCAAACTGGGCGAAGGTCAGGCCGCAACCGAGGGCGGGGCGTGGGGCGATTACAGCGGGAGCGTGATCGATGGCGACAACCTGCTTGATCTCTGGACGATCCAGAGCATTGCCGACACCGAGGGGAAGGGTGATACCGTTATCATCAAAGTACCGTTCTCTCGCCTCTAGAAAACGGAACTCATATCAGGTTGATCGTAAGCGTCCGAAGTCTCACCCCTGTCGGGTGGCGCGGGTAGCTTTCCATTGTGCGGGAGTGTAGTTCTTGGCGGTGGGACGTATGGCGTTTTCGGCTCAACCGAATCGACCCCAAACTCCAACGCGAGTTGATCCGTCGATATCTTTTCTGAACTCGTGCCAAAGAGTTTGCCCAATACGGCCTGAAACTTCTGTTTCAGATAGCGATCTTCAACCTTTAGCCGGGCCAGTTCGTTCGCCATTAAATTGAAAATTTCCGGTTCTCCGTAGATTTTTATGGTCGTTCGTAGCAGAAGGTGTAGCCCCGCTTCAT
>JAOZKS010000399.1 GCA_029935255.1 Pontiella sp. | reverse complement strand
AATTCGGCCACTCCACCACGGGCAAGAAGGGCTTCATGAGCTCCACGAAAAAGCAGACGGCGGAGGCGTCGGTTGAACTGCGGCTGGTGGATGTGAAAACCGGCCACGTCTTCTTCACGGCGAAGGGCACCGGAACAGCGACCGTCGAGGCGGGCGAAGTGGCAGGCTATGGAAGCAAAGCGGGCTATGACGCAACACTTAACGACAAGGCGATCGACGCGGCGGTTTCGGATGTACTCAACACGCTGATCCGAAAACTCGAAGAACGCGAATGGCGGACAGACCTCCTCAAAGTGGATGGCGCTCAAGTCTTCATCAGCGGCGGCACCCATCAGGGGATCAGGCAAGGCGAGGTCTTTGCCGTGATGAAACGGGGTGAAAATGTGAAGAGCAAGCAGACCGGATTCGGCATCGAGCTACCGGCGACTCAAGTTGGAAAAATCGAAGTGGTCTCCACGTTTGGCACCAGCGAATCCAACGAAGGCTCCATGGCAAGAATTCTCGAAGGCGACTTTGCTGGAAGCGATCTGGGCACCCTGTTTGTGGCCGAGACCAAGGAGTAATCATGAAACGTTTATGCGCAGGTTTAATCATCGTATCCGCCGCCCTGCTTCAGGGATGCAGTTATCCCGATGCCGCCAAAATCGAACAAAAAGACCGCCGCCCGGCGATTGGCGTAAGTGGAGCGCCTGACGCTGCCTTGTATGTGGACGGCCTGAAGATGGGCATGGCCAGCCAATATGACGGGAAGGGAAATGTGCTGCTCGTCGAAAGCGGAAAGCATCTCGTTGAGGTGAAAGCCGCAGACGGCAAGGTGCTCCTCTCCGAGACCCTCTTCCTCAGCAACTCCACCACCAAGATCCTCAACATCCAACCCTAACTTTAGGCAAAATAATTTTATGGCAGAATAATTCTCTATGAATCGGGTTGTAGGTAAAAATCATTCTGCCACCCAATTATTCTGCCTATAATAAATGACGCAAACCCATGACACGAATTACACTACTCCTCCTGCTCGGTCTGCTCTGCGGATGTGCATCTCCATCCTTGTATGAGTGGGGAAACTATGACAAATGGCTCTACGAAAACTACAAGCATCCGAAGGATGACGAGGAGCTGTACGTTGAGCTAACCGCCTTGATCACCGAATACGAAAGCCGAGGGAAACCGGACATCAAACCCATGGCTCCGGGGCTCTATGCCGAATATGGATTCCTGCTGATGCGCCGCGGCGAGAATGCGCAAGCCATCAAATACTACACCAAGGAAAAGGCGCTGTGGCCGGAGTCCACCGTCTTCATGGACAGCATGATCCAGACGGCGCAGATCGCCGACAAAGCCTCCCAAAAAGGAGGCCCCAAATGAGCCGTTTCATTTCACTGGCCGCCTTGGTGGGTCTCCTTTCCGGATGCGTCATGCCCCCCCTCGAAAACGACTACGACTATTCCGCCTTCCGCTCCGCCGCCCCCCGCTCCATCCTGATCGTTCCCGTGGTCAACAACAGCGTCGATGTGGATGCATCGGATTATTTCCTCTCCGCCATATCGCAGCCGGTTGCGGAGCGCGGTTATTATGTTTTCCCCGTCCACATGGTTAAGCGCGTCATGGAGGAAGATGGACTGGCCGATGCCGACATGGTGCACAGTGCCGACCCGACCCGACTCGCCGCACTCTTTGGCGCGGACTCGGTCCTCTACGTTTCGGTCGAACGCTGGGACGCGCAATATGCCGTGTTCACCACCACGGTCACCGTCGAATTCAACTATGTCCTGAAAGATGGCCATACCGGCGAGACGCTTTGGCAGTCCGATCAGAAAATCGTCTACCAACCCCAAAGCGGTGGCTCAGGGAACCTCATTGCCGATCTAATCATCTCGGCGGTGCAGGCCGCAGCCACCAAAGCCAAACCCAACTATATGCCCCTCGCGCGCCAAGCCAACAAACACACCGTCGTCGAAACCCATCACGGCCTCCCCGCCGGGCCGTACCGGGTGAAGGAATACCAATTGGATATGGAGCGGTTCTAGTTCATGAAACGTCGATATTCCGTCCAGACACCCTATGCCATAGCCATGGCCTTGATATTCCTGTCCAGAGTCGCCTTTGCCCAGACCGTGGATGATATCATCCGCTCCGCGCACCTCTCCTCGGCCTACGCGGCAATCATTAACTTTTCTGCGGAACCGGACATTTCATCCTCCCACCTCTGGATCGATAAGGGTTCGCCGGATGAAACCCAGATGAGGATCACAAAATTTCCACTACGCCATGAGTTTAAATTAAAAAACCACAAGTGGAAGCCGATGGTTCAGGCCACGCTCGCTCGGCTCAGGATGGACCAAACCCTCGACATGGATCCCGACAATCGGATCGAGCCGGAATGGGAATCATACAGTGCCACCTTCGGCGGCGGTGTTCGCATCCCGCTTTCCAAACACTGGAGCATCCTCCCGGCCATCGATGGCGGCTACGCCCATCTTGAAAACGAGGCCTCCTACCATGGTCCTATCGCCACGGCCCTGCAACCGATCCTCGAGGGTAAGCTCTTTGACTGGAACGCGGATGCATGGTTGGTTAACGGGCACTTGGCGCTGTTTTACAAACGCCAGTTCGGCAAGCTTGCCGT
>JAOZKS010000096.1:5446-8729 GCA_029935255.1 Pontiella sp. | reverse complement strand
TGAGAGCGTGTTTGGTCTTCCTCGATCTGCTCGGGGGTTTGTTTTTTGCGGGAAATGTCGGGGGGCAGGGGCGGCACGCCTTCCTCGTCGAGGACTTCCATCAACGGGCGGGCGGATTCGATCTTGAGTACGGCTTCGCCCTGTTCGCCATCGTAGAGCATGGTGGCACGTGCTTTACCTGAGCACAGCACCAGCTCGTCTCCCACCTTCGGGCGGCGCGAGGTTTTCATCAGCACTTTCCATTCGCTTGGCTGGGTTTCGTCGAGCAGAAGCAGTTCAACCTTTCCGCCGGAGGCGGCCTTGTGGCCGAAAATGCGGGCGGGGATGACTTTGGTGTTGTTGAGTACGAGCACATCGGGTGCATGGAGGTATTTGGCGATATCGGTGATCATCTGGTGTTCGATCTGGCCGGAGGCGCGGTGGAGCACCATCATGCGGGCAAGTTCGCGGCGCTCGGGCGGATGCTGGGCAATCAGCGAGGGCGGAAGTTCATAGTTGAAGAGGTCGGTTTTCATCTGATAGTTTTCCAAACCGCAAAGAATACGGAACCCCGGAGGGATTTAAAGATGAAACGGCATACGACTTCGACCCGCAGGCAGGCCTTCACGCTTATCGAGCTGATGGTGGTTATCGCGATTATCGGTATCTTATTCACCCTTGTTTCCCCCCAGCTTGGCAAGGCACGTCTTCGCGGGAAGTTGACCCAGCAGTCTGCCAATGCCCGCTATATTGTTGAGGCGATTACGGCGATGGAGTCGGCAAGTCGCTTTAATTCGGGGTGGCCGCAGGATGATCCGGATGGAGAAAATGAGGATTCGTATGATTCCTCCAACGCCTTTCTTGCCGATCTCGTTGAAGGGGGCTATCTGGATGTGAGCTATTCCTTTTTTGCCGCGCCGGGCCTGACCCCCGCGCGGACCGAAGAGGAGTTTCGGAGTGGCGGGGCTTCATGCAATGCCTGGTGTATTGTCAAGGATATCGACGATACGACTCCCGGCAATTTTCCGGCGGTTTTCCTTAAGAACATGACCGACATTAATTCGCTTTCATTCGACGAAGATGAAGAACCCTTTGGAACCAAGGGATTTGTTTTCGCCACGAAGAATGGCGAGGCGGTTGTGATTGAGCGTGCGGATATCGAAGAAATTGAGAATCTGGAAGCGATCTTCGATCTGGATGATCAGGATTCGGTTCAGGTATTGCTACCTTAAGTCCGAAATAGATTTTCATCGAAACCTCCGTTGGGTATGTTCCGCGGAGGTTTTGGATTTTAGAGGAGTTGAACATGAAGATATTAGTGGTGGGCAACGGCGGGCGTGAACATGCGCTGGTTTGGAAGTTGGCAAACGACAGCACACAGCCGGAACTGTTTTGTACGCCGGGCAATGCGGGTACAGCGGAATGGGGAACCAACCTTTCGCTTGGAGCAACCGATCTCGAAGGCATCCAGCAGTGGTGCATTGAAAATCAGCCGGGTTTGGTGGTGATTGGCCCGGAAGCACCGCTCTGTCTTGGAATGGCGGATGTGCTGGAAGCCGAAGGGTTTCGGGTGTTCGGTCCCAATCAAGCGGCGGCCGAGCTGGAAGGAAGTAAGCAGTTTGCAAAAGAAATCATGAAGGCTGCGGGTGTGCCGACCTCGGCCTATGAAACCTTCACGGATGCCGATGCGGCCTGTGAATATGTCCGTACACGTTCGATTCCGATCGTGATCAAGGCGGATGGCCTTGCGGCGGGCAAGGGCGTGACTGTGGCCGAAACGGTTGAACAGGCCGATGCGGCGATCCGCGATGCGCTGGAGGGCAATGCATTTGGTGAAGCCGGAAGCCGGGTGGTGATCGAAGATTTTCTCGTGGGCGAAGAAGCCTCCATTTTAGCGCTGATTGATGGGGAAAATGTGGTGATGCTGGCCTCATCGCAGGATCACAAACGGATTTTTGAAAAAGACCTTGGCCCGAATACCGGGGGGATGGGGGCTTATTCTCCGGCCTCGATCGTGAATGAAACGGTGTTGAAAAAGGTGAAGGAAGAGGTCTACGACCGCACGCTGGCTGAGCTGAAGAAGCGGGGAATCACCTATAAGGGAGTGCTCTACGCGGGGTTGATGATTGAGAACGATCAACCGAGCGTCGTCG
The DNA here is from genome assembly GCA_029935255.1 of Pontiella sp. Classification (GTDB taxonomy): domain Bacteria; phylum Verrucomicrobiota; class Kiritimatiellia; order Kiritimatiellales; family Pontiellaceae; genus Pontiella. Next base: position 6,597 of record JAOZKS010000096.1, on the reverse strand, counting down.
AATTCAATTGTCGTTTTGGCGATCCCGAAACGCAGGCGGTGCTGACGCGCTGGGATGGGGATATGCTCCCTGCAATCAATGGAGTGATCGATGGCACCCTTTCTGAGGAGATGATCCAGTGGAAAGACGAACATAGCGTTTGTGTGGTGATGGTGGCCGGGGGGTATCCCGGCGATTATGCCAAGGGGGTTGAGATTCAAAATCTGGACAAAGCCGATGCCGTGCAGGACACGGTGGTCTTTCATGCAGGAACAGGAACAGGAACTGACGGCGACAAGGTTGTGACAGCCGGCGGTCGCGTGCTGGGTATTACCTCGCTGGGAACGGATTTGCCTGATGCTCTTTCGAAGGCATATATCGCCGTGGAAACCATTAGCTTTGAGGGTGCTTTTTATAGAAATGACATCGCGCACCGCGAACTAAGGAGATTGGAAGATGGCTAAGAAAAAACCAACTGTAGCAATTGTGATGGGTAGCAAGTCGGACTGGCCCGTCCTGGAACACACTGTGAATACGCTGAAGGAATTTGGTGTCGAGAGCACGGTTAAAATCATGTCGGCGCATCGCACCCCGCACGAAGCGGCGGACTTTGCGGAAAATGCCGCAAAGAATGGATATAAGGTGGTCATTGGCGCGGCGGGCGGCGCAGCGCATTTATCCGGCGTATTGGCGGGTCACACGATCCTTCCGGTGATCGGGATCCCGGTGAAGGGCTGGGCGCTCGATGGCATGGATTCGCTGCTTTCCACGGTGATGATGCCCAAGGGTGTTCCGGTGGCGACCGTGGCAATCGGCAAGGCGGGCGCAATCAATGCAGCTATTTTAGCCGTGCAAATCATGGCGTTGTCCGATGCCGCACTGAAGCGTAAGCTGGTCAGCTATAAGAAGAATATGGCAAAGGAAGTCCTCAAGGCCGATGCCGAGCTTCAAGCGGAGCTTGGAGCCTGATTCGTGGCGAGTGAGGCGGGATTGATTTCAATGGCTGGGGTTTCGGTCATTGGATTTTTTTTGTCCAGAGCCCTTGCGGTTCCTGACCGATGCGCCAGAAGGCAACGCCGCGAATGGGGCGTTGCCCGTATAGGTTTAGCTTGGCTTCCAGAGATTGAAGCGTTTCGTAGTGGACATCGATCGTGACGGTTTCGCTAAACGAG
>JAOZKS010000096.1:0-5436 GCA_029935255.1 Pontiella sp. | reverse complement strand
TAGCCGCCGGTTTCCCGATCCGAGGAAGGTTGAATGTTTTTGGCGCGCAGCTCGGCGACGACCTCTCGGTTTTTGTAGGCTTTGGCGAGTTTTGGGGTTTGCCATCCGCGCCCATAGAGCGGGATGCCCATGACAAGCTTGCCGGAGGGGATGTTCTTGAGTGCGTAGGCATAGATCTCTTCGCACCAGGGAAGTGAGGCCACGGGGCCGTGCCCTCCTCCGCTGAAGTGTTCGTCGTAGGCCATGATGACCACTCGATCGGCAATCATTGCAATGAAGGGATAGTCGAAAGCATCGGTGGGGTTTTTCTGTTTGTGCTCTTCCCAGCGTGCCATGACGGCGACACTGAAGAGTTTTTCTTTCGGCAAGGCCTTCTTGATGGCGGCGAGAAAGTTGAGATAGGCGGTTCCATCATTTTTTGAAATGCTTTCGAAATCAATCTGTACTCCATCGAAGGGCTTTGAGCGTTCGACAATCCCGGCGATGATGCGGTTGCGGAAGGGGAGTTCTGGGTCGAGATAGATGTGTGCGAGCGTGGAGTTCCAGGGGATGGTGACGACGAGGTGGTAGCGGGTGCCTGTGTTTGTTCCGGGAAGGGCGGGGGGGTGCAAGTGACCGCCCTGGAGTTTCCCATCCCCATCGATTTGTGCACTGAAGCAGGCGACATCGGTGATGGGTGAGGCGGCGGGGAAGTATTTTTCTTCACCCTTCATAAGGTAGGCCCAGATTTCCGGGAATGATTTTGCCTGCCCCGAAATGGAGGACAGGCAGAGGAGTAGAGCGATGATGGAGGTTTTCATGCGCTCCAAAGTAGGAGCGCTTAATCTTCGTGTCAAGGGTTAGGGGATCTGGCTATGCGGCGCCCGCTTCTTTTTCATCTTCCTGATTGGGCATAACAATCTCCGAGAGGACTTTTTTGAAGGGAAATTCGAGGGAGAGTGCGGTGACACCGCCTTCGCGGTATTCGAGTTCGATTTCCCCGTTGAGCAGTCGAATGTAGCGCCGTGCAAGTGAAAGCCCGTATTTCATATCAAGGGCATTTTCAGTGTCGGCATTTTCCGGACTGAAGATCCGTGAGAGCAGTTCGTCCTTCTGCTGGCTTCCCGTATAGGTGAGCTCGAAGGTTACGGTCGTATTATCCTCCTTGCTTGATTTTTGCGAGGCATGAAGCCCGAGCCTGCCTTTTCCGGTGTGGGCCATTGCATATCCAAGCAGGGTGCTGAGTACCTTGTTGATTTTATATTCGTCGGTTTCAACCAATTTGGGCACGTTGTTGGAGGACTGGTATTGTGCATAGCTTACCGCAAAGAAAAGCTTTTTGGTTTCGGCACGTTGGGAAAATTGCTGGTCGAGATTCTGGATGAGTTCATGCAGGTCGCATTTCCCCGAGGTGTAGTCGTCCGATCCATCGGCCACATGGCTGAGTTCGCTCCGATAATTCATCATGTCAATCAATGTCCGGGAGTTCCGGTGGATGACGGCCATTTGAAGTTTTTCTTCAACGGAGAGGTTTTCGGATTTCTCGATCGCGGAACTGGATTGAACCACAGGATGGAGCGAGGTTTGAATGGCCTCATTGAGTTCGTCGACAATCTGGCTATTTATCCGGTTGGCCGAATGGGCCTCTTCGATGGCTTGTTGCAAATCATCCTGCCGTTGCTTGATCTCGGAAATATTCTGAACCACGGCCAGAATATGCTGGCTTTCGCCAACACGGATGGTGCTGAGTGAAACCAATGCATGGAAGGCTGTTTTATCGGTGTGGTTAAATTGCCATTCGAAGCTGTCGTGCCCGGTTTCGAGTGTGCTGTGCAATCGAGCCTTGGCCATGTCGGGGGAGGGTATTCGGTTCGGTTGCTGTTCCGGAGAGAGCGATTCGAGTGTTTTATTCGCCAGAGCCTCGGCGGTTTCCTCGCCAAAGAGATGGGCGGCCGCAAGGTTTGCGGATTGGATCTTTCCATTCTTCGGGTTGATTTGGAGGAAGGCATCGGCCGAAGATTGGAAGAGGGAACGATACTGTTTTTCGCTTTTCCGCAGCTCCTTTTGCTCGTCCTTGGTTTTATTAATCTCAGCGACATGGCTCTTTTTGATTTTTGCGATTTGAACTTCTGTATCCGTGGAGCTTAAGGAAGCCCGTTCGATGGCTTGGGTAAGTTCGGTCTCGGTTTTCTTTCGTGCCTCTTGGGTGTCGGCCAGCTCGTTGGTTCGCAAGTCGATGGTTTGTTGAAGCTGGTCGGCCTGTTTCTTCAGAGTGGCCTCGGTTTTTTGCATGGCAGTTTCGTTTTTCTTATGCTGGACGATTTGTTCCTGTAGTTCCTTCGTGTGTTGTTCCAGAAGGGCACTAACGTTGTCCTGGCTGGCATCGAACGCGATTTGCAGATCCTTGAGGTCGGTCTCCACTTTGTTGCGGTATTGGTTCTCGATTTTCAGCTTTTCATTCAGCGAGCGAATCGTGTTCTCGAGTTCCGCACCTTGCTTTTGCAGGAGTTCGCCTTCTTTGTTTAAATTGTACTCGTTTTTCTTGAGCTGTTTTAATTCGTTCTGCAGGGCTTCACCTTCCTGAGCAACTAGGTCCGCCTGGTTTTGGGATAGATCTTTCATTTTCTTCTGGGTCTCTACGAGGCTGGCGGCGGTTTCCTGCTGTTGTTTATTGGCCTTGGCCAGTTCGCTGGTTCGGGTCTCGACCCGTTTTTCGAGGTCTTCTTTGGCCTGTTGGAGATCGCCCACTTTCTTGCGTAGCTTAATTTCGTCTAGACGGATTTCCGCAATGTTGAGATTGAGCTTCTGTGTTTCGCGTTCAACCAGTTGGCTCTGTCGAGTGTTCATCAGTTCGAGCTTCTGCTCGACGTGCTTCCGTTCCACTTCGGCACCCTCGCGGGCTTGAATCTGCTTGTTGTGTTCGAGCGCTTTGATTTGCAGGGTTTTTTCCAGCTCGGTGATGCGTGTTTCTAGATCTTTTTCCTGTTGGCGAAGGGCCTTTTCCCGGATCTGTTTCTTGGCGAGTTCCTGTTTGAGCATTTTGGTTTCCTGCTCGATCCGTTCGTTGTATTCCTGGTTGAGCAGGTCGAGTTCATCCGTATTCTGAATGAGTTTCTTGGTGGCAATCTTTCGTTCAGCGATCTCATGTTCGAGCTCGGCGGCGTGTTGCTCGGTCAATGTCTTGACGCGTTCCTGCGTTTGTTGGAGGAGGGCTTCGGTTTTCTTTAGGTGGCTTTCCGCAGTTTTCCGTGCGGTGTTTTCGGTGGTGAATTCATGCTTTTTAGTTTGGAGCAGGGAAGCGACTTCCTGTTTGTTTTCTTCTGAAAGCTGATTAAGTTCCTTGCTGACTTTTTCGAGTTCGGACTGACTACGGATCAAGTTGGCGGCGGTCTGTTCGCGCTGGGCAATCTCTTCTTCAAGCTGCTTCTTCCGGGCCATGGAAATTTCTTCGAGTTTGCGAAGTTCGCTTTCCTTTATGGTGATGAGTTCTTCCCACTTTTTGCGTTTGTCGGTTTCGGATTCCAACTCTGAAAGCCGGATGGAAAGCTGTTGTTCAAGTTGTTTTTGGCGGGTGAGCAGGCAGGTCTCGTTCTTGCGAAGGAGTTCCTCGGACCGCTTGCGCTCGCTAAGTTGTTCGCGGAATTCGTGCTGGTTGTTTTCGAGTTCGGCATCGCGGATGGCCAGCTTTTGGTTGGCATCGCGCAGTGTGATCGCCGTCTGGCCAAGCTCGCCCTGTGTTTTCTGGAGTTCCGTTGTGCGAAGCTTGAGCCGTTTTTCGAGTTGCTGGTGGTTGTGGGTGAGTTCTTCTTCCTTTTTCTTTCGCTCACTGATTTCAAGTGACAGGCCAACGACGACTTCAACGAGCCCGTCGTCGGATACGAGCGGAATCTGGATGGTTTCCATCCAACCGGATTTTTTGCGGGCATCGTATGGGCGCTCGACTCGAGCGAGCTTGCCGGTCTTCATGACCCCAATGGCATTTTTATCGTGGTCGCGCGGGGTGGCGGGCATGACTTCGAAAATAGTTTTTCCCACCCAGCTCTCTTGGGGGATCCCGGTACGTTCGGCCAATTTTTGGCTGGCATAGAGATAGCGGCAACGGGTGTCTTTCACGTGGACATCCGCCGGTAGGGTGTTGAGGATGCGGTGCATAAATTCGGCCTGGCTGGTCAGCTCTTCTTTCTCGCGTTTCTGTTGGCTTATATTGCGTTGTGATCCCCAAATGCCAACGAGTTTATTGTCTTCAATCAACCCGACTACGTTGTTCATCAGATTCAACCGGTTTCCGCGGGGATCCTGCCGGACGGATTCAAAATTAACCAGTTTGTATTTTCCATCGATGAGCTGCTTGATGGTTTCGTTGTTTTTGAATGGGCCGCAGCCGTCTTGAAGCGCATTGATATTCTTGCCTTTCAGGGAGGAGGTGGAGGCTCCGTAGAATGCAGCAAACGTTTCGTTGCAGGCGGTGAGTTTCATTTTTTCCATGATAACCGCCGCCATTTTATCCGGGGAAGTGGTGAGCGGAATGGGGGTTTCGGGCGTGAGTTGGTAGTAGCCTTCGATGGTTTTATCCACAAACTGGGCATAGCGGGCGGTTACGGCTTCCTGCTGGAGTTGTTCCTCGTGGAAGTGGGTTACATCTGAAACCCAGCCTATATAGCTGTCCACATCCTTCCGTTCGTTCATCACTTTGTTGGCACGGAAAACGACATGTGTTTCGGCACCCTTCGCGTGTTTGAACCGGCAAAAATGAACGAAGAGCTCTTCGCCATCGATGAAGGTTTTCCATGCCGTATTAAAGCTTTCGCGATCTTCGGAGTGGATGGCGCTTTGCAGCCCTTCCTTGAGAGCTTTCTTCGGGTAGAGCCCCGACAATTCCTGAAGGACCGAGTTGATGTAGGTGCATTTTCCATCCAGATCCATTTGGAACATACCGACCTGGGCATCGAATAGAATATTTTGATAGCGGTGGGTTGTGTTTTTTAGATCCTGCTCGGTTTTGTTAAGGGAATGGTTTGATTCGGTGAGCCGTTCGCGGGTGTGATCGAGTTCGGCGGTGATGTCCTTGAGTTCTTGGTGCGTGGTGTTGAAACGGGCCTGGAACATGAAAAACGAAAGAATGGCTCCCACAAGCAAGCCCCCGATGATGAGGAATGTGGTGAGGCTCATTTCGACGGGAAGGATGGCTAAGAGGCCTTCTTCTGCTTGGGCGTGGGCTGTGAAGGGGATCATGGACAGCAGGGACAATGCGGCGGGGAGCACCCATACTTGTTTTAGTGTCTTTTTCATCGTATTTTCTCGGTTGTATATCGTGTCGGTACGGTTGTTCTCAGAAAAGCAGGTTACATGCCAATCGGGCCTTGTGGTTTTTCAAGGTTAGAACTCTAGTCCGTCTGTTTTGCCGGTCGCAGAAAAAGTAGAGCCGCACTCAGGAATGCGATGTATCCCGCGAGTGGA
>JAOZKS010000398.1 GCA_029935255.1 Pontiella sp. | reverse complement strand
AGAAAGGCTTGAACTTTTGATGCCTCCTTGGTGTGGAACATACGCACGCCGGCATCGGCGAGCCGAGCCCACTCGAGTTCCCCTTTTTCCGCATGCGTTTCAACGAGCAATCCTTTGCGGGTTGCGTATGTAATGATTTGTAAGGTTTCCGGGTTGGCGGGGTCATCTTTTTTAACATCAACCTGAATGGTCAGCGGATCGAACCGCGCCTGAATATCGTCGATTTGCTTCGGGGTTTTGACCTTGAACATGAGTAGGCTTTTAGAGAAGGGAACTCCATCTGCTTTATATTGGGCGAATAGATCCGCATCCCCGTAGGGGACTCTAAAAATAATTCCATCCATCATGTCATATTTAACGACCAATTCAATGATTTCTTTGAAATATGCATTCACGCCCGGCTTCAGGTCGGCTTTGAAGATGATATGGTCTTTCCCCTGTTGAAGAAATTCCTCCAACGTGGCGATGCGTTCTTCTGAAACGGTGCCATCTCTATATTTCTTCTTCAGCTGTTTCAGTTCGGCCAGCGTCAAATCCTTGACCGCCCCCTCGCCGGTGGTTTCCCGGTCGATCGTAGGGTCGTGCGCCATAACAAACACCCCGTCTTTGGTGCGCTGAATATCTGTTTCATACAGATCAATTCCTTTGCTCTGGCAATTCAGGATATTGGCCACCGAATTTTCCGGCGCCTGATCCGCCACATCCGTTTCATAGCCCCCGCGATGTGCCGCAATCAGAATGATGGTGGAGTCGGGATTGTTCATTTCCCGAAGCGTCCGGCTTACCTGGCTGGGATCAGCTAAACTCCTCAGGCACAAAACCAGTAAAAAAGTCATCAGAAATCGTTTCATTTTCATTCTCCATACAGGATCGGGAAACGGACCCTTTTTCTGCCGCGCCTACTTGGCCTCTTCGGCGGCCTTTTGCTTTTCGCGTTTGAGGGCCTCGTCTTTTTTAAAGGTGTATTCGGAGGTGTTTTCAAAGGTGCGGGCTTCCATGTTCGAGCTGTTTTCGGTGATGGTCTTCAGTCCGCTTTCAAAATCCTTTTGAATGACCACCGAATCGTACAGCTCGCCTAGCGTGGTATAGGCTTCGTAGGTAAGCCGATTGTCCTCCACGGAAATCACCTGGAAAAACTGGGTGTTTTCCCCGGTTCGTTTCATGGAAAGTCCGTTGGTGGCATATCCGTCGATCACATCGTGTTTAATCTCATAGAGTTTCGGGCCGCTGACCGAGGTAACATACATGGTCTGGAACGTGCTGGATTCAAACCCGTCCGCTGTGCGCAACGGAACCTGCCCCCTTGTATACGAGTGGTCGTGCCCCTGAAGAACCAAGTCGACATTGTATTTCTCGAACAGATCCTTCCAGTAAATGATCATCTCTTTTGTCGGTCGGCCTCGGGGCGAAAAAACAGGATGATGGAACGTGACCACTTTCCAGCGCGACGGTTTTCTCAACTCGCCTTCGAGATACGGAATCTGTTCCTTCGCCAGCTTATTCGAGTCGAGCACAATCAGCTGCAATCCCTGATAGAACACGGAATAGACCGTTTCACGGAGCTCTTCAGGAATGTTCTCCGCAATCGGCAACGTGAACTGCGGCCGCCATAGCAATGCCAGCCGTTCGCCTGCCAGTTGCGCTTTCATATGTCTGTATTCATGATTGCCCGCTACCGGAACACCGGTCCACTGTGAATGAAGGAAACCACCCGCCTTAAACCACTCTGCCCATTCCAAGTCCACATGCGCCTGATTGATCAAATCGCCTGCATGCACGGCAAACTGCGCGTCCGGAGCCACCGCCGCTGCCATGCGAATGGTGCGCGCCCAGTGGCTCAGCACATCATTCTGCGCATCGCCAAAATAGAGAAACCTGAAGGGCTTCGGTTCTGAGGATGCCGTGCGAAACTGGATCCACTCCGACCAGCGCTTATCTCCGTCACCGACCCGGTAGGCGTAGAGCGTATCCGGATTGAGATCCTCAAAAATCACGGAGTGATAGTTGACCTCCCCCTGTGTATTTCTCTGATCCAGATTCAGATCCAGCGTTTCCGTGACGGCCGGGAACTGTTTTTTATAGTTATGGAAACCGGATGTGGACCGTGCCGGGGCAATCTCGGCAAAGGCATTGGAGACGCGGGTACAGGTTCGCCAGGTCACCGCGCGCGACGTGGCAGGGTCGCCGAAAAAGTCAGGAAGATCCGGTCCGGATCCGCGCTGGCGATTTCCCAGTGCCGCAGCGAATGGGCGTGGTCATCATGCGCCATCACACTCGCGGCACAACAAAGCGCGGTTAAAACAAGTAACGTATTTTCAAAAACTTTCTTCATCCATTCGCCCCGTTAGGTAAAATTTCTATCTCTATTTCAATGAATAATCGGGATTCAGCTCTAGTTCTGGAGCATCAATCTCCTTGAGCCAGTTGTGTAGCTTCCGAGTGAGCGCATCGCGCTTTTCCGGGCTCTTCATGGCGAGGTTTTTTTCCTCTTTCGGATCATCGTCCAGATTGAAAAGTTCATAGTCGCCGTATTCCGGATATTCGATCAGCTTATAGTCGCCGTCGAAGATCACGTTGCGCCAGGAAAACTGCCACTTGCCGGTTTTCGCTTTAAACTGCGCATACTTCGGGTAGAAGCA
>JAOZKS010000397.1 GCA_029935255.1 Pontiella sp. | reverse complement strand
GGGGCGGGAGAGGGCGATGAGCACGTCGGCGCCGACCATGGCCTCTTCGATGGAGCTGATCTTGTTGGGGTTGGTGCGCTGGCAGAGATCCCATTTTTTGTAGAAGGCTTTGTCGGCTTCGATATCGGCGCGGCCGGTGTGGAGTCCGCCCTTGGAGTCGCACATGACGATCTTCTTGGGGTCGCCGCCGGCCTGGATGATGAGGCTGGCGATGGTGGTGTTGGAGGCACCGGCACCGAGCATGGCGATCTGGATGTCGCCCATTTCCTTGCCGACCACCTTGACGGCGTTGATGAGTCCGGCGAGGGTGACGCAGCCGGTGCCTTGGGCGTCGTCGTGCCAGACGGGGATATCGCAGGCATCGCGGAGGGTGTCGAGGACTTCGAAGCAGTTGGGCTGGGCGATGTCTTCGAGGTTGACCGCACCGACGGAGGGGGCGAGCATCTTGACGAAGTCGATGATTTTCTTGGGGTCGTGCTCCCCCTGTTCGTTGCGGGAGTCGATGCAGAGCGCGATGGCATCGACACCGCTGAGGTATTTCATCAAAAACGCCTTGCCTTCCATGACGCCGAGGCCGCCGGAGGGGCCGCAGTCGCCATCGCCCAGCACGCGGGTGGAGTCGGAAACGACGGCGACGAGGTTGCCGCGGTTGGAGAGTTCGAACGAGGTGTCGGGGTTGTCGCGGATGGTGGTGGAGACCTTGGAGACGCCGGGGGTGTACCAAACGTTGAACCAGTTGAAGCCGTAGAACCCGGCTTTCGGGATGGTCTGCATCTTGCCGCCGTAGAAGCGGTGCATGGTGTCGGCGACCTCCTTGAGGAATAGGGTTTTCCCTTCCGCGACCTGTTCCTTGGTAAAGGTTTCGGGAAATAGGGTGTCGAGGTTTTCGAGTTTCAGGTTGTCGATCTTGGCCATGGGGTTTCTCCTTTTGCGTTAATGTCGCCGAGTATGCCTGCACCCCGAAACAAATCAATGAACAAACCGCGAATAAAAGAGCAACGGGGCATTGCAAATCGACGGCCACGGGGAAACATTAGAAAAATGTAAACAAAGCGGTTTGCAAAGACGGGGAGTTGGCATAGAGTGCTCCGCATCGGGCAATTATATTCGACTATATAAGGGTATATCGGTATGGGTATTAAACAGGTGCTACTTTCCTCGATCGGCCAAAAGTTGTTGTTGGCAACCTCTGGGCTGGTCATGTTTCTTCTCTTTCTGATTCCGCACATGGGCGGGAATGTCCTGTTCCTGTTCGGGAAGGATCTATTCAATTCCTATGCGATGCACCTGCACCAGCTTGTTCCGATTGTGATTGGGATCGAGCTGCTGATGCTGGCGGCGATCACAGTCCATATGGCGATGGCGTTTCGCGTGGTGCTCGGGAACTGGCGGGCGCACGGCAAGCGCCACACGCTCAGGTCGACGCCGGAGCGGTCGCTGGCGGCGAAGCTGATGCCGGTATCGGGTGCGATGATCCTTATCTTCATCGTCAAGCATCTGCTCGACTTTACCTTCCAGGCCAAGGCTCCGATCGATCTGCACGGCCACATGGCGCACGATGTCTACACCATGGTGCTTACCTGCTTTCAGGACCCCTTGCATGTGGCCTTCTATCTGTTGTTCATGGTGGCGGTGGAATTCCACCTGAGCCATGCGCTGCAAAGCACGTTGCAGACCTATGGCCTGTATATCCCGCGCACGGGCAGCAAGATCAAGCTTGTTAGCACGCTCATCGCCATCGGCATGGCGGGCACCTTCGCCATCATTCCGATCGTGGCCTTCATTCGTTAACCTCTTGAGCAAAATATGATCCACAGATGTTCGCAGATTTTAATCCTGATAATCTGTGCAATCTGTGGATAAAAAACAGGGTATAAAACTGAGGAACCCCATGAAACTCGACTCCAAAATCCCCGCCGGATCCATGGCCGAAAAGTGGACGAACCACAAGTTCAACGTCAAGCTGGTCAACCCCTCGAACAGGCGCAAGCACAAGGTGATCGTGGTGGGGACCGGCCTTGCCGGAGCCTCCGCCGCCGCAACGATGGCGGAGCAGGGGTATGCGATCGATTGCTTTACCTATAACGACAGCCCGCGCCGCGCACACTCCATCGCCGCGCAGGGCGGCATCAATGCCGCGAAGAACTATCCCAACGATGGCGACTCCATCTACCGCCTTTTCTACGACACCGTTAAAGGCGGCGACTTCCGTTCCCGCGAAGCCAACGTCCACCGCCTCGCCGAAGTCAGCAACCAGATCATTGACCACTGCGTGGCACAAGGCGTTCCCTTTGCCCGCGAATACGGTGGCTACCTCGACAACCGCTCCTTCGGCGGTGCGCAGGTTTCGCGCACCTTCTACGCCCGCGGCCAAACCGGGCAGCAGCTTTTGATCGGAGCCTATGGTGCGCTCTCCAAGGAAATCAAAAAGAAATCCGTCACCATGCACACCCGTTCCGAGGTGATCGATGTGGTGGTGATTGACGGGCAGGCGCGTGGCATCATTTCCCGCAACCTCGTCACCGGCGAGCTCACCCGCCATGCGGCCGATGCCGTTGTGCTGGCCACCGGCGGCTACGGCAACGTTTTCTTTCTTTCGACCAACGCGATGAACTGCAACGCCAGCGCGGCGTGGCGCGCCTACAAG
>JAOZKS010000396.1 GCA_029935255.1 Pontiella sp. | reverse complement strand
ATACCGAAATAGTTGCCGATATGCAGTTTGCCCGAAGGCTGTATGCCCGAAAGTATTCTCATTAAATTCACTCCAACTTCTTCATTCTAAAAACAAGGGGCTATTTTTACCCGTTATCCGATGCCGATACAAATCCATAAATAAAAAGGAAAGTTTATCGCTCCCCCTTTAGGCGGCTCGTTTCTGCCAACCGCCCGCTCTCCCACCAGAACCCATCCCTCGCTCCTTAATTTTCTATATCGAATACTATATATTTAATGCGATAAAAGGCCTAAATAGTGCTCAATTATATCGTATGTGATATATTGAAGCGGGTGAAATAAATCGGCAACAGAACCGATCTATCCCCTCTTCCGAGCGCTCATTCCCCTTACGCTTCGTTCATCGTTTCCATGATTCCCCGAAAGCAATCCAAACCAGATTCGAGGTTTTCGATAATCTCATTCGCTAAAACGTCGGGGTCGGGCAAGTTATCCAAATCGGTCAGGCTTTGATCTTTCAGCCAAAAAATATCCAAGCTGGTTTTGTCCCGCGCGATGATTTCGTCGTGCGAATATTTACGCCAGCGTCCGTCGGGCGTTTCTTCGCTCCATGTTTCTTTACGCTTCGCTCGGTTGGCAGACTGGTAGAGTTCAATAAATTCGTCCAAGTGCTGCTTCGTCAGGGGTAGCTTCTTCGGGGTGTGATGGATATTGGTGCGATAGTCGTAGAACCACACCTCATCCGTCCACGCGGTTTTACTGGCCGGTTTGTTATTAAAGAAAAGCACGTTCGCCTTGACCCCCTGAGCGTAGAAGATACCCGTCGGTAGGCGCAAGATCGTATGCAGGTCGGCGGTTTGCATTAGTTGCTTACGGATCTCTTCGCCCGCGCCGCCCTCAAACAACACATTATCCGGCAACACCACCGCCGCTTCGCCCGTCACTTTCAACATACTTTTGATGTGCTGCAAGAAATTGAGCTGTTTATTGGATGTGCTTTCCCAAAAGTCTTGGCGATTATAGCTCATATCCTGCTTTTCCGCCTCGCCCGCTTCATTGGTGCTGGTCATGCTGCTCTTCTTGCCAAACGGTGGATTGGCCAGCACATAATCGACGCGCAGGCCATCGTCGGCAATCAGCGCATCGGCCGAGTTGATCGGGGTGTCGCCATCGATCTCTCCGATATTGTGCAGATACATATTCATCAAACACATCCGGCGCGTATTCGCCACAATTTCGTTTCCATGAAACGTCTGGTTTTTGAGAAACTCCTTTTCCTCCCGATTGAGAGATGGATTCGCCGAGATCCAGTCATACGCCGCCAAAAAGAAGCCGCCCGTTCCGCACGCCGGATCAGCAACGCTCTTCATCGGTTTGGGTTGAACGCAGGCCACAATCGTTTTGATCAGCGCGCGCGGCGTGAAGTATTGCCCCGCTCCCGAACTGCCACTGCTGTCCATCGCATTCTTTTCCAGCAGCCCCTCATAAATTTTTCCCTTGATGTCCGCGCCCATCAGGTTCCAGTTTTCCTTATCGATCAGATCAATCACCTTCAGCAACTTGGATGGATCCTGAATCTTATTTTGGCTCTTCGTAAAAATCTGACCCAGCATGCCTTTTTCCGTCGAAAGGCTCCGCAACAGCTGACTATAAAACGCCTCCAGCTCCGCGCCGCGCTTACCAGACAACGTCTCCCAGTCGCACCGCTCGCCCTCGGAAATTTCGTTGCCCTCCACATCTTTCAGCTTCGGAAAATTGAGCCCTTTCGAATAGGGCGGTTGATTCAGCTCCTCCGCCATCTTCAGAAACAGCAGATAGGTAATCTGCTCCAGATAATCGCCATAGCTCACCCCGTCGTCGCGCAACACGCCCGCAAGGTTCCATATTTTTGAAATAATCGTTGAATCCGTCATAATCTAAATCCTTTTTTGGGTGACCCATGGGTCACCCCTACTTTTTGCGCCTGAATGCGCGCCAGCAACACCGCCGCCGGTTCCCAATCCGGTTCCGCCCGGCAGGCCGACAACTCCGCCTCCGACAGCAACCGCCCCTCAAACGCTTTCTTGAGAATGCTCTGACGCAGCGCCTCCGCTGTTGATAAGCTTTGGAAAATCGTCCCCTCCACCTCATCGCACACCGACAACCGCGTCTCAATCTCCCGTACGATCTGGTGCTGCTCGGTGAGGGAACAGAGAGGGATTACGGTATCCCCGATTATTCGAGTATTTAAATTTGGTTGCGCCGCACCTTGATTGATATTTCGAAGTTCTTTTGTTTTGCTCATCCAAAAATAATAATGAAACAGAAGCACCTGCTCAGGCAGACCTAAAAAAGCAGCTATGCCATCATTAAAGGTTGTTTCAAATGAACAAATCTTAGGCACCCCCAACGTTGCCCCACTATTCGATAGCAAAAGCGTATTTGGAGCAACCAAACGAGTTTTTTTTAACCCTGCTGGTTTAATACTAAATGTGTGCTGGTCAAGGAATGCCCCTGTATTCCGAGTTATATCTGCAACTTTCAAAAATGGTATTTCTCCATCATAATACTTCTTATCGCCAGCAGGCCTCGGAGAACCACCACGAACCACTTCGCAAAGAGTTTTAACCTTTACCATTTTCCAGTCCCCCTCAAAGGCTTTTTTGAGGACGGCTTGGCGGTAGATTTTGA
>JAOZKS010000395.1 GCA_029935255.1 Pontiella sp. | reverse complement strand
TTCGTCAACCCGCTCAACTACGACAAGATCGTCGAGTCCGTCAAGAAGACCGGACGCGTGGTGTTGGCCTCCGACTCCGTCGAGCGCGGTTCCGCGCTGCACAACATTGCGGCAAACATCACCAACTTGTGCTTCGACCAGCTCGACGCGCCGCCGGTGGTGATTGGTGCCAAGAACTGGATCTCGCCTGCTGCTGAGATGGAAACGGATTATTTCCCGCAAGCCGGCTGGATCATCGATGCCATCCACGAGCGCATCGTTCCGTTGCCGGGACATGTTGTGGAGCACAACTACACCAACGGAGAAATGCAGCGCATCGCGCGGGCTGGAGTGTAGAATGATGCTCGAAGTAAACAACCACGTCCACTCGACCTATTCGTTCAGCCCCTACTCGCCGGCAGAGATTGCTGTGCAGGCAAGGGCGGCGGGACTAGGCACGGTCGGGATTATGGATCACGATTCGGTGTCGGGAGCTGCGGAGTTTTTGGAGGCGTGCAAGGCGATCGGCATGGCCAGCACCGTCGGGTTCGAGATGCGCGTGAATATGAACGGCACATCGGTGGAGGGTCGCAAGACCAACAATCCCGATGAGCCAAATGTTTCATACATCGCGTTGCATGGCATCCCGGCCTCGCAGTTTGAACGATGCGTCGAATTCCTTAAGCCGATTCATGAAGCCCGTATTGCGCGGGATCGCAAGGAGGTTGGAAAACTCAACGCGGTACTCGCGGAACGCGGTGCGCCGACGCTCGATTTCGATGCCGACGTAGCCGCGATTTCGGAGGCGGCCAACGGGGGGTCGATCACCGAGCGGCACATTCTCTATGCGCTGTCGCTCAAACTGATCGAGGTGTACGGCAAGGGGCTGGCGCTGGTTGATTTTGTGGAAGGGTCGTTGCAGGTTTCCTTGGCAGGATCGCTGCGAGAGCTGTTACTCGATGTGGAAAATCCACACTATGCCTATGACCTGCTCGGTGCCTTCAAGGGTGCGCTTGTGCCGGAGTTTTTCATCAAATCCGACTATGACGAATGCATCAATGTTCGCGACGCCGTCAAGTTTGCCAACGAGCTCGGCGCAATTCCGGCCTATGCCTATTTGGGCGATGTCGGCGAGTCGCCCACGGGCGACAAAAAGGCGGAAAAGTTCGAGGATGACTTCCTCGATGAACTCGTTCCCGAACTGGCGGAGATGGGCTTCAAGGCGATCACCTACATGCCGCCGCGCAACACCCGCGAGCAGTTGGCGCGGCTGCGGAAGCTCTGCCAAGCCAACGGGCTGATGGAAATTAGCGGCGTGGATATTAATAGTTCACGCCAGAGCTTTAACTGCCCGATCCTGCTGGAGCCTGAGTTCCGACATTTGGTCGATGCGGCCTGGGCATTGATCGCCCACGAAAAACTCGCGGCAACCGATCCTAGGTTGGCCCTGTTTAGCACGGAAAATCCACTCGCTTCCGCTTCTTTGGAGGAGCGTATTGCGAAGTATTCAGATATTGGAAAACGCATGGATCACACCCAACCCGAAAAGGCGGTTGAACTAATATGAAAGCACTGAAAATTTCACCTCTGCTCAGAGGCCTGTCGTTCGACGGGGAGAAGGGCGATATTGTCGTTTATAAAAGCCTCATCGATTATGCGGAGCTGACCTGCACAGCGGACGAGTTGGTCGAGAAATTTGAGAAGGGCATGCGCTCGGTTATGGTTGAGGGCGTGGGCGGATTTCTTCTTGGAGAAGACTACGACGATGCCGCAAACGGAACCACTGACGTAGCGAAAGTTTCGGGCCGCGCGGGGGTCGTGAACAATAAGGTATGTGTCGTAACCGGTGGCGCGCAGGGTTTCGGCGAGGGCATTGTCCGCGAACTGATCAAGAACGGTGCACTCGTTTTTATTGCCGACATGAATGTGGGCGGAGCCAAGAAGTTGGCGATCGAACTTAATAAGCAGGAAGGCCGTACGGTCGCATTCGGTATCTCCGTTAATGTGACGGATGAAAAGTCGGTTAAGAAGATGGTCGACGAGATTGTCAAAACCGTCGGCGGGATCGATCTGTTTATCAGCAATGCGGGCGTGCTCAAAGCGGGCAGCGTGAAGGAAATGTCGCTCAAGGATTTTGAGTTCGTGACCGATGTAAACTACATCGGTTTCTTCCTTTGCACCAAATATGTGGCTCCGGTGATGGAGACGATGAACCAGCCGCAGGGAAACTATTATACCGATATTGTTTCGATCAGTTCCAAGTCGGCGCTGGAAGGTTCCAACAAGAACGCGGCTTACGCCGGTTCCAAGTTTGGGTCGGTCGGTCTCGTGCAGAGTTTTGCGAAGGAGTTGGTGGTGGACAATACGAAGGTCAACACGGTTTGCCCGGGCAACTTTTTCGACGGGCCGTTATGGAGCGACCCCGAGCGCGGGTTGTTTGTGCAGTACCTCAACACCGGCAAGGTGCCCGGCGCGGAAACCGTCGAGGATGTTAAGCGCCACTATGAAGCACAGGTGCCGATGAATCGTGGGTGCGATGGCGAGGATGTCACGAAGGCCATCCTCTATTCCGTCGAGCAAAAATATGAAACCGGGCAGGCGATTCCCGTGACGGGCGGGCAAGTGATGTTGAATTAAGAACGTAGGACAGGCTTCTAGCCTGTCTACAGAGGAA
>JAOZKS010000394.1 GCA_029935255.1 Pontiella sp. | reverse complement strand
TCGCACCCGCCGCCCCAGAAGGTGATGTCGTTGCCGAATTCGGCTTTTAATTTTTCCGGTTCCATTTCAAGGCAGTTGGTTTGTACGGGGTTGATGATGTCGTAGCCGGCTTCGATGAGATCGGGCATGACGCGGTAGATGGAGCCGCATGAATGCAGGAAGGTTTTCATCTGGCTGTTTTCATGTACGAAGGCATTCAGTTTTGTGTGGCGCGGTTTGAAGAGTTCGCGGTAGGTATCCGGCGGCATGAAGAGTCCGCCGGTGGTGCCGAGGTCGTCGCCGAACCGCAGGATGTCGACGATATCGCCGACGGCATTGCAGACTTTTTCCAGTCCCTGGAGATGCAGTTCCATCAGTGCATCGAGCAAACCTTCGACCTCTTCGGGTTCGGTGAGCAGGTCCATTAGAAAGTTGTCGAGCTTGCGCAGGAAGGTGCCCCATTCGAACAGGTTGCAACCGCAGGTGATCATCAGCGCCTTGTCGGTGCTTTCGCGTAGCTTCAAGGTTCGTTCGCGCAGTTCGACCCAGAAATTATCATCGGCGGCATGGTCCCACGGGCTGTGGACCAGATTTTGCCAGAGCACCATGTTCATGGCTTCTGGAAGATTGCTGTAGTCGGAGGGGTAGTCCGCTTCATAGGGGAAATGGGTTTGGTCGTAAAAGGCACCGTCGGCAGGGCGGCGGGCAATCACGATTCCATCCTGCTCGACCTCGTTGGAACCGTCTTCGCGGAGGAGGGGTCGGAACCATTTTGGGTATTGCGCGGTGGAGCCGTCGAGCATGGTGATGTCGTACCAGTCGTCATCGGAGGTGTTGAACACCCGACCGATATCGATGATGTCGAGACCGAGGGCATCGATCACTTCGTCCTCGACCTGGGCCAGTTGCTGGACCACATCGAAAATGCGGGTATGGCCGCCTTCGATGCCGAGTGCCTCTTTGAGTTTGGAGTAGCCCATGGCGGAGATGCCGGAGCTGGGGTTGGAGCCCATATCGACCGGGATTTGATTGGTTTGCTGGTGGTTGATCGCTGCGAGTACACGTTCTTTTGATGTCATTACAATCTCCATTGGCAGACTTTATACCGCAGCAATAACAGGATTGCTTCCAATTTCATGTGGTGGTAAAAAACCGACATGACTGCAATGCACGAAATCATTAGCCATGGGCATATCGAAAATAAACTGATGTATCCCCACCGCAACTTGGGAATGGAGATCGTTCTGGTGGAAAAGGGGCATCTGGAGTGGGCGGTCGACCGCGTTCCTGAAGTGCTGAATCCGGGCACGGTATTTTTTACGCTACCGTGGCAGACGCATGGAAGCCTTATGCTACGGGAGCCGTCCAATAAGATTTTTTATACCTTGTTCAGCCTGCCGGGCAGGAACGATTCGCCGAAGGCCGCGTTGCGGTTCCCGGCAACGTTGAACTTCAGCGATGCGGAGCGGAAAATGCTCAGCGAAATTTTTATTGGTGCGCATAGGCATGCCTGGCCGGCGACGTCGTTGTTGAAGGAGGTTTTTCCCGAATTGGTGCGGCGGCTCGCCGGGACATCCGAGCTGGATTCCATTGCCGCTAGTTCCCTGCTGCGCGCGCTTCTGGTTGAGCTGGCCGATATCATCAGCCAGGCACAGAGTGAGCCTCGGTGGTTGTCGCCGACGGTGCGGAAGGTGAAGGCGTTCCTTTCCCAGGTTGCGGAATCGCTCGACCATCCTTGGACATTGGATGAGATGGCGACCCGATGCGGGGTGAAACGCACGCAGTTCGCCAATATTACCAAGCGATTGACGGGCTACGCCCCCGCGCAATATCTCCATCGTATCCGCTTCGACAGATCGTGCGAACTGCTGCGCAATACGGAACGATCCATCACAGAGATCGCCTTCGACTGCGGCTATACCAGCAGTCAGTATTTTTCCGAGACGTTCAGGAAGCAGGCTCGCATCACACCGTCGGAATATCGCAGGAGCGTGCCTGAGCTGGATAAAATCATGCAGAACAACTGGGATCATCCCGAATGGCGCACCCTCGCGGAAGAGCGCCGCCGCGCCGTGACGATCGGCAAGGCGGGTTAGTAGCGCTTCATTCCGAAACCTTGTCCATCATCGACCAGATGCCGTTGGCGTCGGGCAGCGGATTCTGACAGGCGTCGGTAATTTTCCACCATCGCTGATTGAATGGATCGGCTTTATTCATCTCGCCGTCTTTTTCGGCGTTGGTACCAACGTATTCCACATAGAAAAATTCATAAAGCTCGTCGCCGATCTCGACGAAGAAAATGGAAAAGTCATGGTAGTTTCCGCGGGCCATCTGGTCGACCACGCCCGGCCAAACCGTCTGGTGAAGTGTGCGGTATTCCTGTTCTCTCTCCGGCTTGATGCGGGTGACCATTGCAAAGCGGTCGGCAGGTTCGCCATTTTTCTTTGCACCGTGAATATAGCTCATCCATTCCATCTGGAGCCAAACGTTTCCATACTCTTTGGCACGGGGGTGTGGCTCCAGCAGGGGGGCTATTTTTTGGACGGCCTCGACGGTCTCGAAGGCCTTGACTGCGTCCAGGTAGGTTTTTCCATCGTAGTCGAAATGGACCATGATCCAAGTTTTGCCCTGTAGTTTCTTGGAATAGAAGCTGACGTTTGAGATCTTAGCTTTC
>JAOZKS010000095.1 GCA_029935255.1 Pontiella sp. | reverse complement strand
CGAGCGGTGCGACGAACTGGCCGTTGCCGCATCGAACGGCAAGGAGCTGCCTGCCGACTGCGCCTTCGAAAACCCCGCCCTTCCCGAAGATGATCTGTTCAGCCTGTAGATGCGACCGCATTTCTTTCCATGATTCAAATGATACAAGGGGCAGCGAGGTGCTAGAGCACCCGAAGGTTTTTCGGAGGATCCTTCTGTTCCGACGATATTTCTAGAAGCAATGACTAGAAGCAGCAGTAATAATCGGATATATGTAGCATGCAATTCGAGGACGAAGAACTTGATCCCAATGTAGGGTTTTTAAGGCCGAGTGGATACTAAACCTGCCTAGTTATCCTCTTCTTGTGGTCAAAAACGGGTGAGAAACAAATGGAAATTAAGATTGATTTAAAACAACTAGCCACACGCGAAAGCGAGCAGGTTGAGTGGAAAAAGAATGTAGCGGATATCGAGGATTTAATCCGAACAGTAACTGCCTTCTCTAATGATTTTCAAAATATGGGTGGTGGCTACATTGTATGTGGTGCTGAAGAGACGTGTGATGAGCATGGTTTTCAGAAGGTCTTGTATCCCGGGCTAACCTCCTCACGACTGAAAGAGATTGAGGGCAAAATAATGTCTGACTCTCGAAGCAAGGTAGATCCTCCAATTACACCTGTAGTGGAAGAGTTAGAAGGCGAAATTGAGGGACATAGGGTTTTGGTATTTATCATTCCCTCAACGGGACATGCACACAGCTATCGAGCATCGGGAAAAGACAGCTCAACCTATTACGTACGTCTCAGTCGTGAAACAGTTGAAGCAAAAAATGGAGTTCTTCGGGAATTACTAGTTAAAAAACAAGCATTAGCACCATGGGATCGGCGATTAAATGAAAAAGCCGGGATTGAAGATATAGATCTTCTAACTTTTAGAGAAGTGGCTCAGCAGATAGATGCGTGGAATCCTTCCGTTGCTATTGAGGATTACTTTTCAGATGAGATGCGGATTTCTGATTTTGTCCCATCCCTTGGGGGAACTAGGGCATTGGTCGATAGGGTGCACCCTCGCAATTACGCGCTTCTTCTATTCGGGAAAGAACCAACACGGTTCTTTCCTGGCGCATGGATGAAAGTTTCGTCTTATCCGGGAAATGACCGCAGTCAACCAACAGCTGAAAGGCATGACCTGACAGGCTCTATAATCAGTCAGGCAAGTAAAGCCCTTGGGATTCTTAAAACACACTCTTCAACAGCTTATGATAAAGAGTCTTCGGAGCCTAATGCATCGAAATACCCTGAAAGAGCGCTACAAGAGGCAGTTATCAATGCAATTGTTCATCGCGATTACGAATCTGATGAACCAAGTAGCATTACCATATTTTCTGATCGCGTTGAAATTAGGTCGCCCGGGTCTTTGCCAAGAACCGTAAATAAAGAGAGATTTCTGGACGGAAGAGCCTCTCCATCATGGAGAAATCAATCGTTGGCTTATTTCTTTAACAAACTTCAATTAGCTCAAGCTGAAGGGCAAGGGATTCCAACGATCCTCAGAACAATGAAGCAACTTGGTTCTCCAGCGCCCCAGTTTGATTTAGATGAAGAAGCTCTCACGTGCATACTACCAGCTCATCCGCGACACGAAATGATGAGGCACGTTGCTGAAGTCGAACGGTTAATGATTCAGCAAGACAATCAAGAAGCACAAGAACGACTTAATCCTTTGCTCGAAAATCAACCGACGAACCCGAAGTTACTCGAGCTTCTAGTACAACTGGCAGTCTTAAGACAAAGACCAGAGACGGTTGGCGATTACACGATTGAACATAAATTACGCCCTGACGACCTTCCGGCTAGTACAGCCTACCAGTTTGCCGAGGTGCTTGCACAGTCGCCCGAACTCAGCCACCAACAGCTTGGCCAAGATTGGCTTGATCACGTTTCGAAACAGTCTTTAGAGGAGGATGAGGTTAAACGAGTTTCACAGGCTCTTCGAAAAGTTGCCAAACATGAACAAGCAGTTCAGGTAATCACTCGTTATATTGCTGCTGCAACAACACCCTTGGCTGTTCCTGCATCACTTTATGACATCAGGGCAAGAGCGAAAATTGACCTTGCGAAAAAGTGTATGGATACCGGTCGGGATCGCCGCGTACAAAAGGAACGACAGGCAAAAGCCTGGGATCTGTGCCGCAAATATTTTGATGAAGCAGAGGGCGACATTCTTCGTGCACTTGAGATTGAAGTACACTCTAGAGAGAGAGCGTTCTACGAAAAAGACTTAGAATTTGTTCGTAGGATGAAAGATCAGACTCGGAAACCAGAAAGGACGGTATCAAGTCGTCACTCCCACCGCAAACCCAGACGCCGATAATATCTGATAGTGTTCGAGTAAAGCTGTGCCTACACGGAATGCCCATGTCCTTAAGACTCTTCGTACCCGGTTTTTGGGCGAACAGTAATGGCAAGAGAGCACGGTAGGTGTTCGCTTTGCAAGGACGCTGAATTTTTATGCCACTCAGCACGTGGCTAAACCTACTTTTAAGGAACCTGATGAAAAAGACATTTCAATTGACCCATCCGAAAATCAAGTACCCCCGCATGGTGGAATCGGTAAAAAATGATGTGCGGAAATACATCAAACGCGAGCGCCGCAAAGAGCTTCCGAAAGAGGTCGATTTCTGGGATTTTGACTGCAAGTTCGGCGATGCTGAATCTGAAGCGAAGACGATCCATTTGTCTGAAATAGACAACCGCATTTCCGATGCCGGAACCCGGGGGCTGCAGTCGTTCTACATCGAGATTCTCGCTAAGCCGGGCATCCGAACCAAAAAGCCTCGACCGGAAGAAGCGGCCAAGACCGCTCATCTTGAAATGAAGAAGTTTGGTGCAGATTGATCCGTTGAAAACGCCGCATGAAAAAGTTTAAGCAACCACCCAAGAAATACCAGCCGAGGGGGCTTTCGATTCTCTATGAAGATCGGGATATCCTTGTGGTGGATAAGGTGAGTGGGCTTCTGACCGTGAGTACGGACCGAGTGCGGGAACAGACGGCCTATTACCTTCTGAACGACTATGTGCGCAAGGGAAACTCAAAATCACGGAACAGAATATTTATTGTCCATCGACTGGATCGGGATACATCCGGTCTTCTCGTTTTCGCCAAGAGCGAAGATGCCAAGCGCTTTCTTCAGGACGAGTGGCAGAGCTTTCAAAAGAAATACCATGCGGTCGTTCGAGGAAGTTTGCCGGAGAAGGAGGGTTTGCTTTCCTCCTATCTAACCGAAAACAGTGCGCATAAAATGTATTCCGTGGCTGATCCGCGCAAGGGTAAGCTGGCCAAGACCCAATACCGCGTGCTGAAAGAATCATCCGGCTACAGCCTGCTGGAAATTGATTTGTTGACCGGGCGGAAGAATCAGATCCGCGTGCTGTTCGCCGATATAGGCTGCCCGGTGGCGGGCTATAAAAAATTTGGCTAAAAGGAAATGGGCATAAAACGACTCGCCCTGCATTCGGCATCTATCACCCTTGTTCATCCCTTCTCAAAAGAACTAATGAGCTTCGAAACCAAGATGCCCGCCTATTTTGAATCGTTGATGAAGTAACCCCTTCACTCCGCCTTGCGAGTGGATGTGAAAAGACCCCGGTGGACCTCAAATTTCCGGATTTTCAGTAGCAGGATTCATAAACGTAGTTTTCATAGGCAATTTCACTTGCACGGTTTGCGGGGTTGGAGCATATTCCCACGATCTTCAGGGCAGGGTGAAATTCCCGACCGGCGGTGACAGTCCGCGAGTTTTTCCGAGGTTTGGAAAAACATGGTGCAGTGAAATTCTGCAACCGACCGTATAGTCTGGATGGAAGAAGATGAACCGACAAGCTGTGTCTTGCCGAGAAGCCCTGTAGACGTATGTTCTTCAGGGTTTTTTATTTTGAAAGGTGCAGTTATGAGTAAAGACGTGTTCGACCCGATCCATGAAGTGATCGAAGCATTCCGCAACGGCGAAATCATTGTGATGACCGACGATGAAGACCGTGAAAACGAGGGCGATCTGGTCTGCGCCGCAGAAAAGGCCACTCCCGAAGCGATCAATTTCATGATCAAACATGCCCGAGGCCTGGTGTGCGTTCCCATGGAAGAAGAGATGTTGTCGCGCTTGGGCCTGTCCCACATGGTTCCTGCGAACTCATCGGATAAATACCACACGGCCTTCATGGATTCCGTCGATGTCCGCGAGGGAACCACCACCGGAATCAGCGCCACGGACCGATCGAAGACGGCACTGGCCTTGGTGGATGAAAACAGCGAAGCCGCCGACTTTATCAAGCCCGGGCACATGTTTCCGCTCAAGGCCATGCCCGGGGGAGTGCTCGAACGTGCCGGCCATACCGAAGGCACCGTCGATCTAGCCCGCATCTGTGGCTTGAAACCCGCCAGTGTAATCTGCGAAGTGCTTCGCGAAGATGGTGAAATGGCACGCTTTCCTGAACTACGCAAGTTTGCCAACGCGCATGGACTCAAAATGACCGCCGTTTCGGAAGTTGTTAAATATCGCTATACCCACGAACAACTGGTTCACCCCGAACGGGAAATCACCATGCCGACTGAGGCCGGGCCATTCCGTATGACGCTCTATAGCTCGATCGTTGACAACAAGGATCATCTTGCACTGGTGTGTGGAAGCCCCGACTCAGGCCAAACCCCCTTGGTGCGCATGCACAGCGAATGTCTGACGGGTGATGTTTTTCACTCTCGGCGCTGCGACTGCGGTGCACAACTGGAAACGGCCATGCAAGCGGTTCAGGCTCATGGCTATGGAGCCATTGTCTACATGCGCCAAGAGGGTCGAGGCATCGGGCTGGCCAAGAAAATCCATGCCTACGAGCTACAGGAAAAAGGCATGGATACGGTCGAGGCCAACATGCACCTCGGCTTCAATGCCGACCTTCGTGACTACGGAATCGGTGCGCAGATCCTGCGCGATCTCGGCATGACCAATGTGAAGCTTTTGACCAACAATCCGGCAAAGATCAAAGGTCTTGATAAATATGGAGTTTCAGTGACGGAACGTATTCCGCTCGTGTTGCCGACCCATGAACACAACGAAGGCTACATCGCCACTAAGCGCGATAAAATGGGGCACATCATTTAATGGGCAAGGGAATTACAACCGAGATCAATAAAATAGGCGGTATCGGAGCGCATCAAATTGTGGGTCGCCTTGATGCTTCCGGCATGCGGTTTGGTATTGTGGTCAGCCGCTTCAACGACGAGTTGACCAGCGAGCTTTGCCGGAGTGCCTACCAATGTTTGGAAAGGAATGGCGCAAAACCAAGCACCATCGATGTGGTGCGTGTGCCGGGAGCCTATGAGATTCCGGTGGTCGTCGAGAAGCTGGCGGCCAGCGGGAACTACAGTGCATTGATTGTGCTCGGCGTGGTGGTAGAAGGCGAAACGCAACATGCCCAAATGATCATCGATACCACCGGCCAGAGCATTCTCGATATCTCCTGCCGTCACAAGGTTCCGGTTATCAACGAAATCGTTGGCGTTCGCACGTGGGCGCAGGCTGAAGCCCGCTGCCTCGGCGGCGAAAATACCCGTGGATGGTATGCCGCCGAAGCGGCCATCGAAACCGCCCGCGTCTACCAACAGTTATAAGTGGAACCACGGAATACACTGGCGACACGGAACGAGGGCTCGTTTTGTTGTTTTTTTCTCGGTGTATTCGGTGTATTCCGTAGTGATTAAAACACCCATTTCATTTGGAGTTCTATGCAGAATAAAAAAGTCAACGGTCGGCGCGAGACGCGCGAATGGATTATACAGTTTTTATTTCAGCTCGATTTCAATCCCGAGCCAATCGATACCGCACTGAAGGATTTCTGGGAGGACAAGAATCCAATCGAGCGCGAAAAAACCTATGCCGAGGAAATCATCAAAGGCGTGGTGCAACGCAAGGATGAGCTCGACGACCGTCTTTCGCAATATGCAAAGCGCTGGGACTCCGAGCGCATGGTCGCGGTCGACCGCACCGTGATGCGCGTCGCCCTTTTTGAGATGCTCTATCGTGAGGACGTTCCGCCGGTCGTATCCATCAACGAAGCCGTCCACTTTGCCAAGGATTTCAGCAGCTTTCAGTCCGGCCGCTTTGTCAACGGCGTACTCGACCGCATCCGTAAGGAAATCGACCGCCCGGCCCGCACCACCTACAAGCCGCCGAAAGAGGGCCGGTAAATGGTTGCATGGGCTTCTGCACTTTCCAAGACCCGGAATATTCTCAAGCAGGTTTTTTCACCTTCGGTCGGTGATGTCGATGAACTCAACGTTGAAGAGCTTGAAGAGATTCTTCTTCGGTCCGATGTTCCCGTGCGATTGGTCATGGAGATTGTCGATCAACTCGACTCCGCACCCCGAAAGATTTCCCGCAAAGACCTGTTGCGCGACCTTCTCCTGAGAGAGCTCGGTCAATCCGATTCTTTTTCCTGGCCGTCGGATAAGAGCCCGTTTGTTCTCCTATTGCTCGGCGTCAATGGCTCTGGCAAGACCACCACGGCGGCCAAGCTCGCCAAGCGTGCAATGGGGCAGGGACTCAAACCGATGCTCTGCGGTTCCGACACGTTCCGGGCTGCCGGTTCCTCCCAACTCAAACTTTGGAGCGAAAAGGTTGGCTGTGACTTTGTCGGCGGTGAAATGGGGGCCGATGCCGCAGGCGTGGCCTATAATGCGCTCGAGGATGCCATCGCCAAGGGCTGTGATCCGGTCATCGTCGATTCCGCCGGACGGATGCATACCAAGACCCCGCTGATGGACGAGCTTCCGAAAATGTGCCGGTCGATGGATAAGCGTCACGTTGACTCCCCGCACGAAGTATGGATGGTACTCGATGCCTCGTTGGGGCAGAACGCCATCATACAGGCCAGGCAGTTTAATCAAGTGGTGCCCATCACCGGAATCGTCATCACCAAACTCGACGGCTCCTCCAAAGCCGGCTTCCTCTTTTCCGTTCGCTCCGAGCTCAACGTGCCGATCCTCTTCGCCGGTCTCGGCGAAGGCGAAGACGACCTCGTCCCCTTCAATCCCGAAGAATTCGTTGATGCGCTGTTCGGAGAAAATGGAGAGGAATAAACACAAAGGCTCGAAGAGCACAAAGAAGGATGGATTATGGTATGCTGGCCTAGCGACCGTGGAGTCTTTGTGCTTAAAATGTCATGAATATGAACGAACAATATATGATGCGGGCGATTGAGCTGGCGAAGTTGGGAGAGGGGATGACCCGCCCAAATCCACCAGTAGGTGCCGTGCTGGTGCAAGATGACAAGATCATCGCTGAAGGATGGCATAAAAAGGCGGGCGGTGATCATGCCGAACGGGATTGTTTAAAATCGGCAATCGGCGATCTAAAATCGGCAATTCTATATGTGACCTTGGAGCCGTGTTCGACGCAGGGTCGTACGCCGCCCTGCACCGATCTGATTCTGGAAAAGGGAATCGGCCGCGTGGTGGTTTGTGTGGAGGATCTGAATCCAAAACACGCTGGGCGTGGACTCGATATTTTGAGGGATGCTGGCGTGGAAGTGATCACTGGAATCTGTGAGGAAGCGGGGCGCGAACTGATCGCCCCGTTCGAGAAATTTATTACCACGGAAATGCCGTACGTCACCCTCAAACTCGCCTCGACACTGGATGGCCGGATTGCGGACAGTGAAGGAAATTCAAAATGGATCACCGGCCCCGAAGCGCGTGAGCGGGTGCAGGAAATGCGCCGCCGGGCAGATGCCGTCATGGTGGGTGCGGCCACGATTATTGCGGACGATCCCTCGTTGCTTCCGCGACCCGCCGAGGGCCGCCATCCGTGGCGGGTGGTGATCGGGGAAACGATTCTATCGAATGCGAAGATCCTGACGGACGATGCGGCGGAGCAGACCTTAGTACGCACGGGGGCACTCAAAGAAATTTTGAAGGAGCTGGCGGGGCATGATGTGATGCATGTGCTTTGCGAGGGCGGTGGAAAACTCGCGGCGAGTTTTGTCGAAGAAGGTTTGGTGGATGAATTCGCCTTCTTCATTGCCCCAAAGTTGATGGGGGCGGACGGGATTCCGAATTATGCCAAAAGGGGCGGGCTGATTTCCGATGTCAAGAATCTGAAGTTCCAATCCGTGGAACAGCTCGGCGAAGATGTGTTGATTAAAGCAAAAGTGGAGAAATAGAAATGTTTACAGGAATTGTGCAGCGGCTGGGGAATATTACCGAAATCAAGATGGAGGGCACGGCGGGGCGGATCACGATGGTGCCGAACCGTCCGTTTGATAAGCCGATTGGTTTGGGCGACAGCATTGCCGTGAATGGAACCTGCCTGACCGTGGCGGCGATGGAGGGCGATGCGTTGATGTTCGATGTGCTCGGCGAAACGTTCGACAAAACCAATCTGGGTGAAAAAACCCCCGGCGATCTGGTGAATCTGGAACAGGCGCTGGCGTTGGGCGATACGCTCGGTGGGCATATTGTTACCGGTCATGTCGATAATACCGGCACGGTGGCGAAGGTGGAGGAAGTGGGGCGCGACTTTAAATTCACGATCGAGTGCTCGCGCGACATGCTCATGCTGATGGTCTACAAGGGCTCGATTTCTATCGACGGCATCTCGCTGACCGTGGCTGAGTTGACCGACAACGGTTTTATCGTTCACATCATCCCTCACACGATCCAAGAGACGGACATGTCGGAGTTCAAAGTAGGCACCAAGGTGAATCTCGAAGCCGATATTCTCGGCAAGCACGTCCAGCGCATCCTCGAATTCGGCGGCGGGCAGGACTATC
>JAOZKS010000094.1 GCA_029935255.1 Pontiella sp. | reverse complement strand
GGCATGGGCGGCGATTTCAAGGTGGTGGATTCAACGACGAAGTTTCCGTGGAAGGAGCGGTATAAAAAATATGATTTGGCCGACCGGACCAACGGACCGAACCAATGGGGATTCGATTATTCCTTCGAACTGCCGGCCGGGATTCAGAATATGCCGTTCGCGTTTTATGAAAACGGCCGGTGGATGCCGCTGAAGCCGGACTCCGCATGGAAACTGATTGGCCCGAAACAGAATGGCTATGAGGTCTCCCGTAAACACAATGATCTCATGCAGGTCGGAGACTCCAACTGGAATCCGACGCAGGCCGGACCGATGCTCGCCGAGAAGGCGCGGGCGTATGTTCAGCGACAGACCGGCGCGTCGCCAAAGCAACCGTTCTTCATGTATTACTGCACGCAGGCCGTGCATATTCCGCATACGCCGCCCGCGGAGCTCGACGGGGTGAAAATCGCGGGTACCACGCCCGGGCCGCATGGCGATATGGTCAAGGAACTGGATGCGCAGGTGGGCGTGCTCATCAAGGCGCTGAAAGAGGCCGGCGTTTATGAAAACACGCTGTTTATTTTCACGTCCGACAACGGCGGGCTCGCGGCCGATCCCGAGGCCGAAGAGCTTGGGCATGATCCGACCAATGGCTGGAACGGCCTGAAGGGGGCTGTAAGGGAAGGCGGGCACCGCATTCCTTTTGTTGCGTCGTGGCCCGGCGTGATTGAGCCGGGAACGTGTTCCACGGAAACGATCAGCGCGCTGGATGTGGTGGCGACCATCGCGGCAGTTATGGGGCGGGAGATATCGCGCGATCAGGTGATGGATTCGGTCAACCTGTTGCCGTTGCTCACACAGGAAAAGGGAGCAAAAGGCCATGCCGTTTTAGTGCATTATTCGCAGACGGGCTCCGCTGCTTTGCGCCAGGATGAATGGAAGCTGCACGTCTATGGGAAGAACCTGAAAAACCTTAAACCGAAGCATCTTTATAATCTGAATACCAATCCGGTCGAGGATGAGGCGAAGGATCTGCTGAACAATCCCGAATATCGTGAACGCGCAGAGCGGATGTTACGGACGCTTAAGCAATGCATCAAGGAGCCGACGGCTTCGCTATAGGAGAGGGCTTTGGCATCAGCACCCGGGCAATCACCATGGGCTGGGGAGCCGGGTATGATTGTTTTCTAGATGCTGAAGTCGATGATGGGTGGGTTGTTGGCGGTAAGTTGTTCTGCCAATTCAGCCACGGTGATGGATTGGGCTTCTTCTCTGAGTACCCGAGAGAGCCGGTGCCAGATGGCCGAGGCCTCGTTGCTGATATGGCCTTCGACGAGTTCGAGGCGGCCTTCGAATAATTCAATGATTTCGAGCAGGGAGATCTCGGCGGCGGGGCGATCAAGCAGATAGCCGCCTTTGGGGCCTCGAACGGTACGCACGATTCCTGCGTTGCGCATCGGAATCAGAATTTGCTCGATGTAGGCCACCGAGATTTTCTGCTTGCGCGCAATTTTCCTTCCGCTGACGGGGGTGCGATCCCCTCCGTCGGCGGAAATCTGCGCGAGGATGCGTAGTCCGTAGCGTGGCTTGGTGGAGAGTTTCATTAGATGTTGTATTCGGGGAGCCCGGTGTGGCGGTCGAGCTCGGATTCGATGGTTTTGATCCGTTCTTCCGCCGTGCCACCGCCTTCTAGTTGCAGGTCGATGTGCTTTTCATCCACGGCACACTCGCCAATGGAAATGACAAGCAATTCATTGGGTGAGTTGAGTGCTTTGAGGCGGGTAAGGTCGTAGTCGTCGACGCGTTCAAGTGAGCTGATGAAGATCAACCCGGCATCGGTGAGAATACGGCCCAGTTCGCCAATCCGTCGGATATGTTCTTCGCGATCCCAGAAATTATCGCCGATGTCGGCTTCGAGGCCTTCGGAGAGGTTGGAGAGCCCGAGGTAGTACGATTGCAGCCGCTTGTTGAATAGCTTGTATTCAAGATCCTTTGCGAGTTTGTGGGTTTGGGATTCATCGCCGATAAAGAGGACCCATTTCCCTTTGTGGCGGTTTCGTTGGGCTCGGTTTCCGGGGGTAACGAGGCCTTGCTCCCAAAGAAATTCACGGCGATCGGTACTTTTGCTGGCGGGTTTGTCGTCGCTCAGGTGCCGCTCGATCATCCCGGCACCGGCGGTGGTGTTGGTGATGGGGTCGATCAGGATGAAGCTGCCTGTTTCGCGATTCCTGATGTAGGGATCAAAGAACAAAGGAAGGTGCGTGGTTAGAATGATCCGGCCAATTTCATTAAGCTGGAGCTCCTCGGTCGGATGTTTTTGAAGGGTGTTGACGTCGACTTGATAGTTGAGGTCGCTGACCTTGGCTTTGGTGGTCCGGCTGGTCTGTCGGATGATATAGGTTTGTCCGGCCTTGAGCGGGGCCTCCGTCATCCAAACCACGGAGGCTTCGAGATGCGTTGAGATGTGGGGAAGGTTTTCCGCATGCACAATCATTTCGCCGTTGGAGATGTCGATCTCGTCGTTGAGTTCGAGCATGATCGACTGAGGAGCAAAAGCTTCGTCGAGATCCCCATCGGCGGTGACGATGCGCTTGATGGTCGATTCCTTGAGCGATGGCAGTGCCTTGATCAGATCTCCGGGGCGTATGGTTCCGGAGGCTATGGTTCCGGCAAAGCCCCGAAAATTTAAATCCGGGCGGCTGACGAGTTGAACGGGAAAGCGGAAGTCATCGGTATTGATCCCTCCGGCAACATCCACCTCTTCGAGAATGGGCAGTAGGGGCTCGCCTGCATGCCAGGCCATGTTTTTCGAGGGCGCAACGACGTTGTCGCCTTTGAGTGCGGAGATAGGAATGAAGGTGACGTTGGGCATGTCGAGTTCCGAGCTAAAAGCCTCGAAGTCGGCTTTGATGGATTCGAAAACGTCTTCGGCGTAGTCCTTTAGATCCATTTTATTAACGACCACCACGATATGTTTCAGGCCGAGTAGGGAGACGAGAAACGTGTGGCGTTTGGTTTGGGTGATCACGCCGAGCCGTGCATCGATGAGGATGAGTGCGAGGTCGGCGGTGGAAGCTCCGGTGGCCATGTTGCGGGTGTATTGTTCGTGGCCGGGGGTGTCGGCAATAATGAACTTGCGCTTCGGTGTGGCAAAGTAGCGGTAGGCCACATCAATGGTGATGCCTTGTTCGCGTTCGGCCTTCAATCCATCGAGCAGGAGGGCGTAGTCGATCTCTCCATCGCCCGCGTTTCCGATGCGCTCGCTATCGGCATGCAGCGCGCTGAGCTGGTCGTCGAAGATGAGCTTGCTGTCGTAGAGCAAGCGTCCGATCAAGGTTGATTTTCCATCGTCCACCGAGCCACAGGTGAGTAGGCGCAACAGGCTTTTGTTTTCGTGCTGGTTTAAAAATTGATCAATGTCCATGGGGTATCCTTTTGAAATCTAAAATATAAGGGCTAAGCCAACCTGCTAAAAATATCCTTCTCTCTTCTTCTGCTCCATCGAGGCATCGCCGTCGCGATCGATGGCGCGGGTGGAGCGTTCGCTCAAGCGGGTGGTCATCATTTCCTCAACGATTTTTTCGACGGTATCGGCCTCGGATTCGATCGCTCCGGTAAGTGGATAGCAACCGAGTGTGCGGAAGCGGACCATCCGTTCTTCGGGCACTTCGCCGTCGAGCGGGAGGCGGTCGTCGTCGACCATCACCCACATGCCGTCGCGGTTGACGACGGGGCGTTTTTTGGCGAAGTAAAGCGGGACGATCGGAATGTTTTCAAGGCGGATGTATTGC
This sequence comes from Pontiella sp., assembly GCA_029935255.1. Taxonomy (GTDB): domain Bacteria; phylum Verrucomicrobiota; class Kiritimatiellia; order Kiritimatiellales; family Pontiellaceae; genus Pontiella. The sequence goes on along the minus strand of JAOZKS010000094.1, from coordinate 5,028 downwards.
CAGACATCAAGTTCGGTCCAGTTGGAGAGCGGGAAAACACGAACGCTTTCACCGGGGTTGACGCGGGCGTTGTAGTTGGCCCACAGCTCCGGGCGCTGGTTTTTAGGATCCCACTGGTGGTGTTGGTCGCGGAAGGAAAAGATCCGTTCCTTGGCGCGGGATTTTTCCTCGTCGCGGCGGGCTCCGCCAAAAGCGCAGTCGAACTTATGATGGTCGAGTGCCGCCAGAAGCGCTTGTGTTTTCATGAGGTCGGTATATTTCCGGCTGCCCAGATCAAATGGATTTGCTCCGGCGGCGCGACCCTCTTCGTTGGAATGTACCAGCAGGTCGAGGCCTTCTTCTTTGCAGAAGCGGTCGCGGAACTGAATCATCTCCTTGAATTTAAAGGTGGAATCAATGTGCAGGAGCGGGAAGGGGACTTTGCCAGGAAAGAAGGCTTTCTGCGCGAGTCGAACCATCACGCCGGAGTCTTTGCCGATGGAGTAGAGCATGACGGGGTTTTCAAACTGGCTGTAGGCATCGCGTATGATGCGGATGCTTTCTGCTTCCAGTTGTTTTAATTGGCTGAGTTGATGTTTCATGGGTTTTTCCTAGTTGGTTTAGATTCTTAGTGCGAATGCAGGCCGCACTCTTTTTGTTCGGGGTTTTCCCACCACCATCGACCGGAACGGAGGTCTTCGCCGGGCTGGATGGCACGGGTGCAGCAAGCGCATCCAATGCTGATGAACCCTTGGTCGTGTAGCGGGTTATAGGGAACCTGGTTGTCCTTTAAATACTGCTGCACATCCTCAAGCGTCCAGTCGATGAGCGGGTTGAACTTTGGAATGCAGTTTCCTGCATCCCATTCAACGGCATGCATTTCAGTGCGGGTGGGGGATTGGTCGCGGCGCAGGCCGCAGATCCAGCCCGTGGATGTTCCAAGAAAGCGTTTAAGCGGCTTGACCTTGCGCACTCCGCAGCACCGCTTACGTGCTTCGATACTTTTGCGAAATAGATCTATACCCTCTTTGGCAACCATTTGTTCGACTTCGGCGGCATCGGGGAAGGCGAGTTTTATTTTAAGCCCGAGTTTTTCCTCGGTCTCGGCAATGAGGGTATAGGTTTCTGGGAAGAGACGTCCTGTATCGAGCGTGAAAATCGGTATCGTGTGTTTTCCTTTTGCAATGAGGTCGGTAATGACCTGGTCTTCCTGTCCGAGAGAGGTTGAAAATAGGGGCGATTGAAGATTTTGAGCCGCAAATTCCACAACTTCCTCCGCCGAGGCTCCTTTGAGTTCAGTTTGGAAATGATCAATGTTTTCGGGGTTTATTTCACGCATGCTTGCTCCGTCCGGTTTAATTAAGGGGTAGAACTTATATAGATGATCGGAATAGTAAAGTATAAAACATGAGGAATATTATACTGTAATACGTGATATAACCATATCGCCCCGCATTCCTCTTGGATTGAGGTCAAATTCAGGGGAGAAAAAGGTTGCGGGGGGCCGACTTGTTCAGTATAAATTGAACATTATGAATCAGGTGCTTGAAAAAAAAGAGGTTCTTTCTGAGGTGGAGCGCGAGGTGATCGAGCTTTTTATCCGGATGGCCGATGTGCTGAACCTTCCGCGCTCGGTGGGAGAAATCTACGGGCTGCTCTTTATTTCCGCAGATCCGTTCTGTCTTGATGATTGCCGAATCCGTCTTAACATCAGCAAAGGTTCGACGAGCCAGGGTTTGAAGATTCTTCGCTCGTTTGGCGCAATCCGTACCGTGTATATTCCGGGGGATCGCAAGGACCATTATGTGGCGGAAACCTCGCTGCGTAAGATGGCCTCCGGGTTTGCGGGTGAACAAATTCAGCCCCATGTGCACAACGGCAAGGATCGGATTGTACGGATTCGCGAGTTGCTTGATGCCCATGAAAATGATGATAGGGACGTTCTGGAGGAAAAAATCGATCTGCTGGAAAACTGGCAAAAACGCGCGAGCAAGATGCTTCCGCTCATCCTGAAACTGATCGGTAACTAGCGAATGAACCTGTCTAAACAGTTTGAATCGGGGGAGCGCTGGTACTGCGTGCGATCAAAACCCAAGAAGGAACGGATGGCCGCGGGCGGTCTGGAGTCGCTCCACAATCTGGAGGTCTTCTGTCCGCAAATCCGATTCCAACGCAAGACCGTTCGGGGTCCGGTCTGGTTTCAGGAAGCCATGTTTCCGGGCTATCTATTTGTGCGGTTCGACCTATTTAATATGAAGCGCGCGGTTTCCTATGCCCCCGGCGTACTGACCCTTCCTGCGTTCAATGGAAAATTTATTCCCATACCGGAATCGATTATAGAATCGCTCCGGAATGATCTGGATGCCGAGAGCGTTGTGGATGCCGTTGCGCCGCTGGAAGTCGGCGAGGAAACCACCATTTTAGAAGGCTCGATGCGGGGCCTGAAAGTGAAAGTAATCAAGATGATGTCGGCGCAGGAACGCGTGGGCGTATTGATGGAAATGATGGGCACATTGGTGGAAGCCGATTTCCCGATCTCCGCACTGGAACATCGGGTGCAACATCCCATGGCTGTGGAAGAATAACCTCACAGCCGAATATCCAATGGTTGGATGTTCTCTACATTTTAGCGAAACGAAGAAGGTTTCAGCCGAAAGAGGCTGATCGACCAAGGGCGGCAGCGTGCCCGGCAGACTGGAAATACGGATTATCCCTTAGGATTTTAAATTATGTGTGGAATTGTTGGTTATTTTGGAAAACGGAAGGCATCGGAAATTCTGGTGGATGGACTGCGCCGGATGGAATATCGCGGATACGATTCGGCCGGTGTGGCCTGCCTGCACGATGGGGTGATTGGACTGGTGAAGAATCCCGGAAAAATCAAAGGCCTTCGCGAAAAAGTCGATGGCTCGGACTTGGATTCCATGCAGCACGCCCATCTGGGCATTGGGCATACCCGCTGGGCAACGCATGGCGCACCAAACGAAGTGAATGCCCATCCGCACCTCGATGCCTCCGGCCATTTCGTCATGGTGCATAACGGCATTATTGAAAACTATAAGGAAATTAAGGCGGGGCTTTCACAGCATGGAATCGAATGTGTTTCCGAGACGGATTCCGAGGTGCTCGTTCAGCTGATCGCCTATTGCTATAAAGACAACCTGGAAAAGGCCGTGAGCGAAGCGCTCAAGAAGGTTAAAGGAACCTACGGCATCGTGGTGCTGACCGACAAGGAACCGGGCAAGTTGGTTGCGGCGCGTTGCGGAAGCCCGATTGTGATCGGGCTCGGTGCCGAGGAAACATTGATCGCCAGCGATGCCTCGGCCATCATTCCGCACACCCGCGATGCGATGTATCTTGAAGACTACGACATGGCCGTTATTACGGCCGACGGGGTGAAGATGTTCGACCTCCAGCATGCTCCGATCAGTCGTGAGGTGACGGAGATGGACTGGGATATTGATGCGGCCGAGAAGGGGGAATATGCCCACTTCATGCTCAAGGAAATGTTCGAGCAACCCAGTGCCATCCGCAATGCCATTCGCGGGCGGCTTGATTTTGAAATGGGAACGGCCATTCTTTCCGGGCTCGACTTTTCGCCGCGCGACACCGCACAGATTAATCGCGTGCTGGTGGTGGGCTGCGGCACTTCGATGAATGCCGGTATGGTGGGTGAATACGCCATTGAAGAGATGGCCGGCATTCCTGCCGAAGTGGAGCAGGCGGCAGAATTTCGATATCGCAATCCGATCGTCACCCCCCTGGATTTGGTGGTGGCCATCAGCCAGTCGGGCGAAACGGCCGACACCCTGGCCGCCGTGCGCGAAGCCAAGCATAAAGGTGCCGTGGTGGCCGGACTCTGCAACGTGGTGGGATCGACCATTGCCCGCGAAACAGGCCGTGGAATCTATTTGCATGCGGGGCCAGAAATTGGCGTGGCCTCCACCAAGGCCTTTACGTGCCAGGTGGCCGTCTTACTGATGATGGCGCTGAAGTTGGCGCGGGGTCGTCGTATGCCGCGCCATCAAGGCGAAGAACTTTGCCGCTGGATCGAGCGTCTTCCCGAGCTGGTTGAAAAGGTGTTGGCGCAGAACGAGGCCATTAAGGCCGTGGCGGAAAAATATGCAGATAAGCAAAATGCTTTCTTCATTGGGCGAGGCTATCTCTATCCGGTCGCCTTGGAAGGCGCGCTTAAGCTGAAGGAAATCAGCTATATCCATGCCGAAGGCTATCACGCCGCCGAACTCAAGCACGGCCCCATCGCTTTGCTTGAAGAAACCACACCGATCGTTGCGCTGCTGAACAATATTCCGGGCAAGGAAAAAACCATGGGAAATGCTGAAGAGTGCAAGGCCCGCAAAGCCCCGGTCATTGCCGTTGTGACTGAAGGGGATGAAGCGACGGCCGAAGGGTTCGACGATATGATCGTCGTTCCCGACTGCCCGCCGTGCATCGCCCCGATTCCGACGGTTGTGGCGTTGCAACTGTTGTCCTACCACATCGCCGCCGCCCGCGGCTGTGAAATCGACCAACCTCGCAACCTCGCAAAATCTGTGACCGTGGAATAATTCAGAATGATTGAAGTAGCCGTCAAAGCCGCCATTGAAGCGGGAGAAGCCATTCTGAAGATTTATGCCCAGGATTTCGAAGTGGAATTCAAGGCCGATGAATCTCCATTGACTTCGGCCGACAAGGCCGCTCATGAAATTATTGTTGAGGCCTTGGAAACGACACCCTATCCGGTGCTCTCCGAGGAGAGTGGGGAAGTTATCTCGGAAGAACGGAGGGGTTGGAAAACCTACTGGCTCGTCGACCCGCTCGATGGCACGAAGGAGTTCATCAAGAAAAATGGTGAATTCACGGTTAACATTGCGCTGATCAAGGATGGGGTTCCGGTGATGGGTGTGGTTTATGTTCCGGTTGAGGATTCGCTGTATTGTGGGATGTCGGATGTGGAATGCGGGATGCCGGCGTGGAAGGCGACGGGCTGCGTTGGAAAAACATTTGATGAAATCCGCGGGTCGGCTGCCGCCCTTTCCATCTCCAACT
>JAOZKS010000393.1 GCA_029935255.1 Pontiella sp. | reverse complement strand
AAATTGTAATAAAGAATATAGTTGGGAAGTATAGGGTAAATATCATAAATCCAGGCCCATAGAGGGCCTCTGGAACAGTGATAGAGGAGCTCGTATCGGTTGGGAGAGAAACTCCTTGCAGAAAAAATTCAGTACAGCACATTAAGCTGACACTGACACCTAAGAGGAGTGGTAGCTTCGCTTTCCGAAGATATTTGAATATAGAATAGGAAGGATTAGAAATAGCCAAGCATAACATATAGAAGCTTGGAGGAACCCATGCGCCTGCAATTGAGGCTCCTCGTATGTACAATGACACGGTTGAATCTGTTTTTGCATTGATTACTCCGAGGACGAAGAGAACCCAGATGCTCATTGTGGATGAGAAAACAGCAAAAAACCTATTTTGCGAGCGTTTTGGGTTTGTGAGTAGAATCGTGAAACAAACAATAAGGTTAGTTACAAGAATCAAAAATAAAATGGTGCTAGTGGCATCCATCGATTTATTTACGACACTCCTTCGAGAATAATGCTTCCGTTACTTCTCCCAAATCCATGGGAGTTCACAAGAGCCCTCTTTATTATTGTACGCCGACACTCTTCGGGCACATAGTCCAAGTCACAGTCGGGGTCGGGGTGTTCATAGTTAGTTGTGAAGGGGATTAACTGGTGTTTCATTGATAATACGGTGGCAATTAGCTGGTGAACGCCACCGGTTCCCATTGCGCTTCCTGTAGCGCCTTTTATAGATGTTATTGGGATGTTAGCTGCGTGATTCTTGAACACCGACTTGATTGCTTGAGTTTCTGAGTAATCCATCGTTCGATCACCAGGGGCGTGAGCGCTAATATAGTCAATATCCCTTATCGTAATACCCGAATTTTCAATGGCCTTCCTCATGGAGTCGCACAGCCCTGATCCTTCAATTTTGGTTGCAGGATCAGTGAATGTTCCATATCCCGAAATACGACAGTAGATGGGTGCATTTCTAGCCAATGCATGTTCTTCAGTTTCTAAGACAACTATTCCTGCCCCTTCAGCAACAACGCCTCCGCTTCGGTAAAGATCGAACGGTTTACAGGCCTTTTCGGGCCTATCTATAATGTGAGGCAATTTCCGGGCTTTTTTGAAGCATTCCATGACATACTTAGTGATAGTTGAGTCTGCTCCTCCTGTAATGGCAACCTCGGCCTTCCCTGATTTAATAAGATCATATGCATATGCGATTGCATCTAAACTTGATACACATCCATTCGAAACCGTTTGAATCTGAGCTTGTAGCTTATTGGCATAGGCCACTGTGCTTGAGGCTGCATTTGGAATACTCATTACTGCAGTTGTAGTGGATGGTGACTGGGCTAATAAATCCATTGCCGTTGCGCTACTGCCTATAACAACGGGCACCCCCTCAATAGATGAGAGGTATTCGGGAGCGAGTTGCGAATCCCTGATTGCTTCTGTTGCAGCAATCAAGGCAAATTGAGTAAACCGTCCCATCCTTTTAGGTTTCATTACGCGGGCGATATAATCGGTTGCGTTAAAGTTGGAAATTTCACCTGCGATGGCTGAGGGGATGTCTTTGGTATCAAACAACGTAACCGGCCCGATACCGGATTCTCCAGCGAGGAGGGAGTTCCAGAACGCTTCTTTTCCGATGCCGTTTGCCGCGAGTACACCCAGCCCGGTAATGACTACTCTGTTTTTGCCGATCACGTGTTAAGTCCCCACCTCTGTACCAAGCCTATGCATCTTTTTGTTTCGCTAACCCCATAACGCCGTATAAAAGATGAACGCTAACTACGTGTATATCCAAATATTTTCGCTGGCATTAAATATCAATATGTGGTGTACATCAAGAAATAATATACCACCTGTGGACAAAAAACCTACTGACAAATGGCACACCTGATGCTATTATAGCCTGCTGATTTAATAGCACTAATTACTAGGAGCATGGATATGTATAGGCAATGTAATCGAATTGGGACCAAGGTGTTGGCCGTTTTAACTGTAATAGCCGTTGCGCAAGGTGCATATGCCGATGGATACCGAAATCCGCCACCAACGGCAGAAGGCATCGCGAAATCGGGGGCGAACATGGTTTTTGTGGATGATGCTTCGGCGATCTCCTACAATCCGGCAAACCTGGGAATGCAGACCAACCGTTCGTTGGTCGTTGCGGCTACGTTTGCGCAAACTGAAACAACTTATTCTCCATTATCCGGAGAGAGCGTTGAGTCTGATGGTGACTGGAACATTCTGCCAAATATCTATTATTCCCAGCCCATTGGAGAGAAGGGATGGGTGGCAGGGATCGGTATTAATACGCCTTACGGACAAGGCACGGCATGGGAGGCTTCCGACTTTACCCCGTTACCTCCTACGGTTACGGTTCCCTATGAAGCCAGCGTCCTGTTTCTTAATATTAATCCAACCGTCGCCTTCCCGGTTCATGAGTCGGTGTACATCGGCCTTGGTTTGGATGTAGTGTATTCCCAGTTGGAATTGAAAGCGATGAATGGAATGTCCGCTCCTGCCCCTCCGGGAACGACGATTCCTTCTGAGGGGGATGGCGATGGATGGGGCATCGGTGGTAACGTAGGTGTAACGTGGCTTCCGACCGACCGCCAGCGCGTGGCTGTGACCTATCGTAGTCGAGTTGATATTGACTATAAGGGTG
>JAOZKS010000392.1 GCA_029935255.1 Pontiella sp. | reverse complement strand
AAGCTCCGTCTACGATAAGCTGCCCGTCAAGCAACAGACGGTTTTCCAATGCCTGAAAGAACACGGCAGCATGACCCTCGCGGAATTGAAGGAGCGGGCGGGGTGCTCGGAGTCGCCGATCCGGACGCTGGAAAAGAACGGGTGGGTGAAGATTGCGGAGGAAACCATTCTGCGCGACCCGCATGCGGGGTTGGAACTGCTTCGCTCCAGGCCCTTCGATTTGATGGTGGAGCAGCAAACCGCACTCGACACCATTAAGCGGTCACTGGATCAGAAAAAACCGGGCGTGGTGTTGCTGCATGGCGTGACGGGTAGCGGCAAGACGGAGGTCTATTTACAGGCGATCCAGCACGCGCTGGATCGGGGGCAGGGGGCGATTGTGCTGGTGCCGGAGATTGCGCTTACACCGCAAACCGTGGATCGCTTCCGTGCGCGTTTCGGCGATTGTGTGGCGGTTTTGCACTCCAGCCTCTCCGAGGGTGAGCGGCACGATGAATGGCACCGTATTCGCAATGGCGAGGCGAAGATTGCCATCGGCGCACGGTCAGCTCTTTTTTCCCCTATTGAAAACGTGGGGCTCATCGTGGTGGATGAAGAACACGAGGCAACCTACAAGCAGGATGAGGCCCCGCGATACAACGCGCGCGATGTTGCCGTTATGCGCGGCCATCTGGAAAACTGCTGTGTGGTGCTGGGTTCGGCCACGCCCGCAATGGAGTCGTTCAATAATGTTCGTGAAGGGCGCTATGAATTGGCGGAAATGCTGATGCGCGTCGATGACCGTTCCATGCCGCTGATGCGCGTGGTCGACATGCGGATCGAAGCGGAGAAGGAAGGCCGGGCGCATATCTTTTCGGCGGAGCTGGTGCAGGCCATCTACGAACGCCTGGATATGAAAGAACAGGTCATTCTATTTTTGAACCGCCGGGGGTTTTCGTCATCGCTCCAATGCGAGCAGTGCGGCTATGTGGCCGAGTGTTCGGAGTGCAGTGTTTCGATGACCTACCACAAGCGGGCGCATAAGCTACTCTGCCACATCTGCGGTGCGGAGGAAAAGGTGCCTCCACGGTGCCCGGAGTGTCGCGATCCCGACTTTAAATATGCCGGTATGGGCACGGAGCGGATTGAGGAGATTCTCGAAAAACTTTGCCCGAAGGCGAAGGTGGCCCGGATGGATTCGGATACCATGCGCAAGAAGGATTCGTATCGCACCGTGCTCGACCAGTTCCGGACGGGCAAGATCGATATTCTGCTTGGTACGCAGATGATTGCCAAAGGGCTCGACTTCCCGAACGTTACGCTCGTCGGGGTGCTCTATGCCGACATGTCGCTGAACATGCCCGACTTCCGGGCGGGGGAGCGCACCTTCCAGCTTTTGACGCAGGTGGCGGGTCGCGCCGGGCGCGGCGAGAAGGCGGGTGAAGTGATTGTGCAAGCCTACACCCCGCACCATCCCGCCATCCAGGCCGCGCGTCGTTTGGATTATAATGGATTTTGCGATCAGGACCTGGAGTTTCGTCGGGAGCTATCCTATCCGCCGTTTGCCCATCTCGTGTTGCTCACCTTCAAGGGAGAGAGCGAGCTTGAAGTGATGCAGGTGACCGACCGATTTTTTCAGGCCTTGGAAAAAATTCTGCCCGACTCGGTTCTGCACTCGCCCCCCATGCCCGCCCCGCTCGCCCGCGCGAAAGGACTATGGCGTTTCCAGATCATGCTCCGCTGCGTGCATACCGTTAAAATGACCAAGCCCATCCGCCACGTTCTTGCATCGTTAAAAATGCCGAAGACCGTCACCTGCACCGTCGATGTCGACGCACTCTCCTTGCTGTAGATGCGGCATCCTAGTGGAATTATTATATCAGTTATGATATAATTTGACCCTAAAATGGTATTTTGAAGCCCATTTTATATCACATATGATATAATTTTTTTGGGTCGAGTTAGGCTTTTTTTGTGATGACCGGCTTTTTCCGGTGGGGGAAGCAGGTTTTGCAAATGATGCACTGGGTGCCGTCGCAGCCGCGGGCGGTGCAGTGCTCGCGGCCGTAGGTGATGAATTGCAGGTGGAGCTTTTCCCAGTCCTCCGGAGGCCAGAGTTTTTTCAGGTCGGCTTCGGTCTGCACCACGTTTTTTCCGTTGGTGAGTCCCCATCGTTGCGCGAGCCGATGGATGTGGGTATCCACCGGCATGGCCGGAACTTTGAAGGCGTGGATCATCACGACGCTGGCGGTTTTATGGCCCACCCCGGGCAGCTTTTCCAATGATTCAAACGTGCGCGGAACTTTGCCGTCGAAGTCGTTGATGAGCATTTCGGCAAGCGCCTTGATATTCTTGGCCTTGCTATTGCCCAGTCCGCAGGTTTTAACACACGCCTTGATTTCTTCGACGGAGTGCTTGGCCATTTCCTGCGGTGAATCGGCCATGGCAAAGAGGGCGGGGGTGACGAGGTTCACGCGTTTGTCGGTACACTGCGCCGAGAGCAGCACGGCGATGAGCAGGGTAAACGCATCCGTGTGGTCGAGCGGGATCGGAACCTCTGGATAAAGCTCGTTGAGCTTCCGGCCAATATATTCCGCCCGTTCTTTTTTGGTCATTTCACCCCCACCACATAGGCGACCCAGCCTTGGGTGTTTTCGTAGGTCTTGCGGAGGCGGAAGATTTCGTCGGAGTCGCC
>JAOZKS010000391.1 GCA_029935255.1 Pontiella sp. | reverse complement strand
GCTGGATGCGCCCGTCCTGCGGCAGGCGCGATTCGGCAATGTCCAGGCCGGAGATCACTTTGACGCGCGAGGTGATGGGCAGGGCGAGGCGTTTGGGCGGTGGGGCCATTTCGTAGAGCGAGCCGTCGACGCGATAGCGGATTTTGAATTCATTTTCGAAGGGTTCGAAATGAATGTCCGATGCACGGTCTTTAACGGCCTGATAGAGCACCAGGTTTACGAAACGGATGACCGGCGTGGCGCTGGCGGCAGATTCCAGATGGTCGAGGTCGAGGATGCTTTCGCCGACCTCCAGCAGATCGCCTGCCTCTTCGAGGTCGGATTCGAGTGCGGAAAGCAGTTCGTTGACCGAATCGCTTTCTTCGCCGTAGAGCCGGAGGAGAGCCTCTTCGATTTCCGCTTGCGGGGCGATTTCATATTCAATGGAACGGGAGAGGATGAAGGCCATTTCATCGGTAATGGTATGGGGCGGGATTTCCGCCACGGCTAAGGTGAGTCTTTCGCCGGTCTGTTCCACGGGAACGACCTGATGCATCCGGGCCATGCTGGCGGGTATGAGTTTGGCGAGATGATCCATCAGGCTTCGTCCCTCATGGTAACGCGCAGGACTTCGCTGAGCGTGGTGATGCCGTTGCCGACCTTGCGCAGACCGTCTTCGCGGAGCGTGCGCATGCCGAGTTCGCGTGCTTTGGTGCGGAGCTCGGCGGCGGTGACACCGGAGTAGATCATATGCCGTACTTCGTCATCGATGTTCAGGAGTTCGAAAATGCCTTTGCGTCCGGTGTAGCCGGTTTGTCCGCATGAGGCACACCCTTCGCCTTTGAACAGACGGTCGACGGAGCCGACGAGGGTTTTCTCGGCTTCGGTCGGCCGGACTTCGATTTTGCAGTGCTCGCAGATGGTGCGGACGAGCCGTTGTGCCATGATGGCTCGGACGGACGAGGATACGAGAAAGGGTTTCACGCCGATGTCGAGCAGGCGGGTGACCGCGCTGGGGGCATCATTGGTATGCAGGGTGCTCAGTACGAGATGTCCGGTCAGCGCGGAGTTAACGGCGATTTCGGCGGTTTCCCGGTCGCGGATTTCGCCGATCATGATGATGTTGGGTGCCTGGCGCAGAATGGAGCGGAGGGCCGTCGAAAAAGTGAGGCCGATATCCGGGCGCACGTGAACCTGGTTGATGCCGCTGAGTTGGTATTCGACGGGATCTTCGATGGTGATGATTTTGCGGTCGGGCCGATTGAGATGGTTGAGGCAGGCATAGAGCGTGGTGGTTTTTCCTGAACCGGTGGGGCCGGTGATGAGCAGGATGCCGTCGGGCAGTTTGATGAGTTTCTCGAAGGCCTGCTGGTCGGCGGAGAAGAAGCCAAGATTTGGAAGTCCAAGCGCCAGGCTCTTCTTGTCCAGAATGCGCATGACGATACTTTCACCGTGGTTGGTGGGGATGGACGAAACGCGCAGGTCGATGTCGCGCCCCATTACGCGGATTTCGATGCGGCCGTCCTGGGGCAGGCGTTTTTCTGAAATCTTCATGTTCGACATGATTTTGATGCGGCTGATCACCGATGGATGCAGGCGGCGCGGAGGGCCTTCGACTTCGCGCAGGATGCCGTCGATGCGGTAGCGCACTCGGAATTCCCGGCTGAGTGGTTCCAGATGGATGTCGGATGCGCGGGAGCGGAACCCTTCCATGATCAGGAGGTTTACCAGTCGGATGATCGGTTCCTCGTCCTCTGTTTCGATCTCGGAATCCTCGTCGAAGAGAAGCGCTTCATCTTCGTCCATTTGTAGAAGTATGGATTGAGCGGACTCATCGGTTTCGGGATAGAGGCGGTTGAGGGCGGCATCGATTTGCTCCGGCAGGGCGGCGCGTATTTCGATAGGCTCCTTGAAGAGGTAGCGCAGGGTATCGATGGTTTCGAGGTTGAGTGGGTCGCCAAAGGCCAAAAACAGGGCTTCGCTGGATTTTCGAAGCGGTACGATCCGGTAGCGCAGGGCGATATCGGCCGTGATCAACCGGGCGGCCGAGTTCGGTGGTTCCGTGGAGGAAAGTTCGGTGCTCTCCATTCCGCTGTGTGCGGCAATCATCGCGAATAGCTCTGCTTTTTGATGTCCGGATTCGGCCAGCATATCGAGCAGGCCGATTCCTCGAATATCGGCAGATTGCAGTGCGGCATCAACCTGGACCAAACTCAGGTGTTCCTTGAGGATGTCCGCCATGTATGAATTGTTCTGGTTCACGGTTTTAAACTTTTCCCAAGTAATTGGAAAAAACGTGGCACACATGTCGGAGTCTTGTCAACCAACGGGGGGGATACAGATGAATGGCGGGGCTGTGTTGTGGGTGAAAAAAAGCACGGCACGCTTGAAATGTCCATCTGTTTGCTCCATTTACCTATTGGTGGTTTATCTGCTGAAACGTACGATGTGTTGGTTCGGGTAATAGATTAGTTGCAACTGGATAGGGAAAACGCCAAGGAGAAAATAAATGGGGATTATTGACATCATTGTATTTGTCGCGTTCATCATCGCGGTATTGTTCGTTGGGCTCTACAAGTCGAAGGGGGAAGACACGCATGGCGAAGAAGGTGCGGCGGACTATTTCCTTGCGGGACGAGGCTTGAGTTGGTGGTTGATTGGTTTCTCGCTCATCGCGGCCAATATTTCGGCCGAGCA
>JAOZKS010000390.1 GCA_029935255.1 Pontiella sp. | reverse complement strand
TCCCCTCTTGTGACCCCTCTTGTGACACCCCAGGTGCGTCACATGCTAGAGGAGTTTATGGTTCCCGAAAGGCGGCGCAACTGCTGGAGCATTATAAGAACGAGGCGATCCGCGCGCTGAACCCGCTGGAAAACGCCTTGCTCAAAAGCCTGCTGCGGCGGATTACCACCAAAATGCTGGGCGGGGGTTGATGCCATGAAATCCATTCCTGACCGACTGCTCCAGTCCGCCGCCTGTTCCCGCCGTTTCCTGGAGGAGGATTCGCGCGATAAAATCGCCTGTTTCATCCTCGCTCAGCAAAATCCTGATGGAGGATTTCGGGGGCGGGGAGCGGAGAGCGACCTCTACTACACCGTTTTTGCCGTGGCAAGTCTCAAGGCGCTGGGCAATCCGATTCCTATTTTCAAGGTCTGGAAATATGCCCGCTCGTTTGGCGTGGGCGATGGCCTTGATCTGGTTCATCTCGTCTGTCTGATTCGGTTGCGCACCGCATTTCCAATGCTTGGAATCACACGCCGCCGTTTGTTAAAACGGCTGGAAAAACATCAGGATCAATCGACCTACGGGCTTTTTTTAAGGCTATTGGCCGACGAGGGTCTATCTCGGGATGATCCCGTTCGGGTTTCACTCGATGCCCCCACCACCCAGCTGGCTGCGGCGATGTTGGTGAGCCATCAGAATGATGAGGCCATAGAGAATATGTTGTTGGGTCGTTTTGTCGAATCGGGGGGCTTTGCCCCAACGGATAAGATCGGCGTGCCCGATCTGCTCTCTACGGCCACCGCGCTCTTTGCCTTGGTGGATACGGGCACGAACCTTGGCCCGATCCAGCAACCTTGTTTTAAATATACCGAGTCTCTTTGGCGGGATAGCTACGGATTTTCCGGCCACGTAGCCGATGAATTCGAGGATGTGGAATATACCTTCTACGCGCTCTTGTGCATCGGATGCCTCATCCAATCGCTTGCGTCGAATTATGGAACTTGAAACCGCCATCGAAAACGCCAGAAAACGACTCCTCGGTGGGTTGTCGCCGGAAGGGCGCTGGGAAGGGGAACTGTCGAGTTCGGCGCTGGCGACGTCCGTCGCTTCGTTTGCGCTGAAACGGGGCGGTAAAACCGAGCTGGCCGAGCGCGGGTTTCGCTGGCTGGAAAACAACCGTAACCTCGATGGAGGGTGGGGCGACAGCCCGGAGAGCCCGAGCAATTTCACCACCACGTTGCTCTGTCGCTGTGCGTTGAACGAGGACGTTGGTTCGCCGCAGGAGGTTTCCGAATCGATTCTGGATTTCTATGGCAGCGACCAAACCTTTTCGGTTCCGATTCTAACGATGTGCATGCTCTCGGGGAAGCTGGGCGATGACTGGGCGCTCCTTCCGCAACTCCCCTTCGAACTGGCGGTTTTCCCGCATCGTTTTTACAAGTTCCTGCGATTGCCGGTCGTCAGCTATGCATTGCCCGCACTCATCGCCATCGGTTTGGTACGGCATAAACACAAACCCTCCAAATGGGCGTTTCATCGAGAAGGTTTGGTTTCGCGGGTGCTGGATATTCTACGTGGGATTCAGCCCGAAAGCGGAGGTTTTCTGGAGGCCGCACCCCTCTCCGGGTTTGTGGCGATGAGCCTGACCGGGGCGGGTTTTCGTGATCACCCCGTGACGCAATCGTGTTTTAAATTCCTGGAAAACACGATACGCGAGGATGGGAGCTGGCCCATTGATATCAACTTGTCGTCTTGGGTCACATCGCTTTCTGTACGGGCCTTGGAAGGGGATCTTTCCGAGGAACAAAAAACAGGGATTCGCGAACACCTGCTGAAAACCCAGTGGAAGGAAGAACACCCCTTCACCCATGCCGCGGCCGGGGGTTGGGGTTGGACGTATGCGCAGGGCGGTGTGCCTGATGCCGACGATACCGCTGCTGCTCTCATTGCGCTGCATCAGCTGGGGTGCGATACCCCGGTTGCTGAAAACGGAATCCAATGGCTGCTTGATTTGCAAAACCGCGATGGCGGCATGCCGACCTTCTGCAAAGGCTGGGGCAAATTGCCGTTCGACCGTAGCTGCCCTGATCTGACGGCGCACGCAATCCGTGCCTTTATGGTTTGGCGCGAGAACGTTAATTCCTCCCTTTGGGAAAAGATGGAGCGTTCGATTCGTTCCGGCCTCCGGTATTTGGAAAGACAACAACGCGCCGATGGGGCATGGCTTCCGCTCTGGTTTGGAAGCCAGAGCAATCCCAACCACGAAAACCCGATCTATGGAACCGCCCGCGTGCTCGAAGCTCTGCGCGAGCTGTCGGCCACCGAGTTTCCCCGGATTGAAACGATGAGGGCGCGGGGCTTTCAGTGGCTGGAGAATGCGCAACCTGCGCGGCACTCCATCGAGGAACTTGCTCTGCTCGTTAGCGTAACGGGCAAGAAGATCGATCAGTTGTTGGAAATGACCGATCATGGAACGGTGTTTCCGCCCAGCCCGATCGGCCTCTATTTTGCAAGTCTTTGGTATTCGGAAAACCTCTATCCACTAATCTTTACGCTGGAGGCGTTAAAGGGTACGTTGCGAATGGGGAAATTAGGAGAGACCAATGAAAAATAGCATGGTGTGGATCGTGATGGGGGTCGCTTTCTCTACAACGGCATTCAGTGCCGACTGGCCGCAGTTTTGCGGGCCGGATCGGAATAATGTT
>JAOZKS010000093.1 GCA_029935255.1 Pontiella sp. | reverse complement strand
TTGTGTTCTTCCCAAATGGAGCAAGATGCACCATCTACGGTTGCAGATCTTGCAGAACGTCCAGCACGCGTTGTGGATGGGCTTCGGCCTTGGGAACCTTGCGCCAGTGCTTGATGATCTTGCCCTTCTCGTCGACGATGACGGTCGAGCGAATGCAACCAATGCTGGTTTTTCCGTAGAGCATCTTTTCGCCCCATGCGCCATACTTGGCCATCATCTTGGTTTCCGGATCGGAGAGCAGGGTGAAGGGCAGATTGAATTTTTTGATAAACTTATCGTGCGAGGCGAGGCTATCCTTGCTCACGCCCAGCACGACCGTGTTCAGATCGGCCAGATCCTTGTTTAGATCGCGGAAGCCGCACGATTCCTTGGTGCAGCCCGGCGTGTTGTCGCGCGGGTAGAAATAGATCACCACTTTTTTCCCGGCATAGTCCTTAACCGAATGTTTCTGTCCGTCGCTTCCTTCCAGCGTAAACGCCGGAGCCTTCTTTCCTTCGAGTGATTCCATAACAGATCCTTCTGGTTGCTTAATATTGCCGACAGCATAGACACAACCTCCGCTATTGGAAATCCCGACTTCCAGCTTTTAGCTATATCGCTTAATTACCCCGATCGGGGTAATTAAGCGATATAGCTAGCGGAGGGGACCGAAGAGGTGCTCGAGGCCGTTGGCCTTGATGACGTAGACGGTTTCGAGCTGCCGGCCGAGTTTCCCGCTGGGAAATCCTTTTTGCTTAAACCAGACGACGTAGGGCTCGGGCAGGTCGATGAGCAAGCGGCCGGCATATTTTCCGAAGGGCATTTTGGCCTGAGCGAGTTCGAGCAGGAATTCGGGGTCGGGGGTGAGTTCTTCCATGGTAAGTGACCGGTCGCCGCGAGGCATGCGTTATTGGGTTGAAGGGTTCCGCTTCGTCGGAGCCCCGTTCTTTGGGTTGGTTCGGGGCTCCGACGGGGCGTCGCCCTCCAGCGTGAGTTCTTCCATCATGAGTTGGTGGATGTGTTGGATTTTGGTGATGTGGGCCGGAATTCTTTGGTTGGAGGAAAGGGAGGCGAGGGAGTCGGGGTCGGCTGGGTTGAAGCCGTGCATGCCTTTGCAGGGTTTTATCCCCATGAAGCTGGGTATGATTTGGATGCCGGAATTCATGAGGAAGATGAGGTCTCCAT
This sequence comes from Pontiella sp., assembly GCA_029935255.1. GTDB lineage: Bacteria > Verrucomicrobiota > Kiritimatiellia > Kiritimatiellales > Pontiellaceae > Pontiella. Next base: position 7,774 of record JAOZKS010000093.1, on the reverse strand, counting down.
ATTGGCCGTCCTCAAAATAAGTGCCGGATTCTCTCAGTTCGTCGTTGGAGATAATTCGACCTTTGGGATGGTTTCCGAGAGATTGGGAAATCGGTGTGCGAGAGCGTTCGTCGAGGAACCAGATGCGGGCCATGGTGGCATCGTAAAAGGCGACGTAATCTTTGTTCCATTCGAGGCCGAGCGCTTCGATGTCAGATGCCAGATCGTAGCTGCCGGTTACGTTGTGCATGCCGTGGTCGGTGAAGATGTACCAGGAGACCTCGTTGTAGTTTTCTTCGGCCGTGTCGAGCAGGGCGCGGATCTTGCCGTCGTACCATTGCATGAGCTTTTCGATTTTCGGGCTGTCGGTTCCTTCGGCATGCATGAGTGCGTCGAGGCCCCCGAGGGAGCAGTAGGCAAAGTCGACTCGCCGACGTTGAATATCGCCCGTCAGTTGCTCGAAGCGCGCGGCATCTCCAACGTCGCTATCGTGCACGAAGTAGGGGATGCCCTCCTGCGCCATCCGATCAAAGATGGTTTTGCCGCAGGGTAGGCCATCGGGTTCCCAGATCCGTTTTTGTTCGGCATAGTTGAAGAGCGGAAGGTGTTGGAAGGGGACGGCGTAGATCTGGAAGTATCCGGTGAAGCCGCAGACTTTTTTGATGAGTTTGCTGATTTGATTCCGCACGCGTCCGCGGCGAAAGATGAAGTTGGGGAGGAGGCGTAGATACCGCGTCCATTTGTAGGGGCATCCATCGGGATCGTAGTAGAAGGAGGACCATAGCTTATGTTCGCTGGGCGTTAGTCCGGAGATGATGGAGGGGTCGCAGGCTGAAGAGTAGCCGAGGATGGTGTCGAGCGGTTTGCTATCCTGAATAAGCCCTTTCAGAAAGTCCGGATGACGTTGCTTGACCTCCCAGCCGAAGGCATCGATGAAGAGGAAGAGGCTGAGCTTTTTCTTTTTGGCGGGCATCAGGAAAACCTCCGCTGGAGTTTGTGGAAGAGTTTGAGCGGGAGGCTGGGTTGGCCTTGCAGCCGTTTCATGAGAGCGGCATTCAGCCGTTTCCTTATCCAGGAAGGGATCGAGTGTGTATGTGCTGGAACCTGCGACTGATACCAGGGGGAAAAATGAATGAACATTGCGCGGGTGGCTTCGAGTTCTTCTGGAATGTCGAAGGATTCAAGTGCGTGGAAATCACCCCATTCCTTGAGCTTGATGGCCGTCAGGTAGCCCTCGATGACGGTCTTGCGATCCGGGCATTCCCCGAGGGTTGAAATCTGCGCCTTTTTCGCGGTGTAGGAAATGTCGTATTGACCGGCGGCGAGGAGGGCGCAGTCGCCGAAGGCAAGCCGGACTTTAAAAATGAATTTGATGAAGCGTATACGCTCCTCTTCGGTCAGCGGGGCCGGGCGGGCGAGGCGTTGCTGGATGTCGAGCAGGAGTTTCCCGCGGTTTAGCAGTAGGCGCGAGCCTTCAGCAAGGGGGATGGCATCGTGTGGATAGTCCGGCATGGCACCGAGGATTTTTTCGTTGCCCCAGATGACCTTGTGGCCGTATTTCATTTCATAGTTGAGCAAGGAAAATTCACACCTGTGCAGGTGTGAATTCCGGTAGGGGAAGAGATCGACCTGAAGGCCGAGTTCCTCGGTCAGCTGCTTTTCCAATGTCTGGAACTTTTGGCGGATGGAGGGGTTGAGTGTGTCGACTACGACCACCAGATCATAGTCGTTGAAAGGACGTTGCGATCCGTCGGGGTTGATGAAGGGAGTGCCTTCTCCGCGGCCGTAGCCGCCGAGCAATACACCTGCCAGACTGCAAGGCGAAGCCGCCTCGGCAATGCGCAGTAGGTCGGCATCGATTTTGGCCTCTAAATCCGCTGAGCCGTTGAGAGTGTACGGGCTCATTTGGAACCTGCTTTGATGCCTCGATGCAGGCCGACGTGGATGGTGATGCGGTAGGCGATGTTGTAGGGGATGGTGAGGGGTTTCCGTTGCCGGCATGCAAATATAAAGTCGCGTGCAAGCTCGCGGATGCAGAGGTGGGCCCGATGATTTAACGTCGAGGTTTGCCCTTCGATTTTTGCGAGGGTATGCCCTTGCCGGAATTTTTTATAGAAGAGTTGAGTGAGGGAGTAGTTATGCGAGTGCTCAACTTCGGAGGTCGGAACCAGTTGGAAGGCTGCGCCAAAGGTGGTGCAGGAACTGGCCCAGATGAGGTCTTCGGCATAGCCGTGATTATGGAAATGGTGGTGCTCCCAAAGGGTGCGCTTGAAGGCGCAGGCTACGGCGGAGAAAAAGCCGCCGACGGCGTTTTTGGGGTCGTAGGCGCGTTGGTAGTCGTAGGCCACAATGGGGAGTGCTTCGGGGCGGGCGATCTGTCGGCTGAAGGTGGCATCGGCGGTGTCGGCGAGTATGGGGGCGACGAGTCGTTCCAGCCAGTCTTCTGATTGTGGAATGGCATCGGCATTGAGCAGGACGATCGTTTGATGGGTGATGCGGGCAATGGCCTCGTTGAGGACTTTGCCGGGCATGTAGTCTTCCGGCGGGATTTCAATAAAACGGACGCTGCCGCAAGCATGCCGCAATAGGTCGACGGAGCCATCGGTTGAGCCGGAGTCGATCGCGAAAAGTTCGAAATCGGTGAAGGTTTGCTTTCTCAGCATTTCCAGTGCGGCACGGATGTGGGGCATCTCGTTTTTCGACCGCATGATGATGGCGACTGGCGAAGGCATGGGGCTATTCGACCAGCCGCTTGATGGGCTGTGGATTAGTCTTCATTACCCGGAGTTTCATCCGCTAGCGTTTTGATGCACTTGACCAGCAGGGTGAGGACGCGGACGGGCTTGAGAAAGACGTGTTGCGGCAGCATTCCCAATGCCATGAGTTTGTCGGACAGGTTGTATGATATCGACCCGGTATAGATGACATGGCGTTGGTTGGGATAGCGCTCTCGGGCTTGGAGAATTAGATCTTCCCCGCTCATGCCGGGTAGGCGCAAGTCGACGATGCAGACGTCATAGGTGTTGTTTTTCATCAGGTCCAAGGCCTCCTCCGCACTTTCGGCGGAGGACGATTTGAAGCCATAGTCTTCAAGAAAGGCCGTTAGGCTCATACAGATCGCTGGTTCATCATCGATAACCAGAACGCGAATAGCGGAAAAATCTTTCATTAAGGATCCTCTTCTAAAACGCTGAACTTTATAATAAACCTCAAATCAAACCCAACGTTTATAACGGTTTCTTTTCTGTCGCGGAGGGGTTTTGACCTCTGTCCCGTTCTTCGACCAACGATTTGACGCAGTTTACCAATAATGAAAGAACGCGTACGGGTTTGTGGAATACATGGACCGGCTGCATGCCGATGTCGATGAGTTCTGCCGGGAGGGTATAGGAAATAGACCCTGTGTGAATAATATATCGTTGTTCGGGATACCGTTTGCTGGCCAGCAGGATCAAGTCTTCGCCGCTCATTCCGGGCAGGCGCAGGTCGACAATGCATACGTCGAAGGTTTTTTCCTTCATCACATCGCGCGCCTCTTCCGTGCTCCCGCATGAGGCGGTGCTGAAGCCATAGTCGTCCAGAAACGCGGTCAGGCTGTCGCGGATGGCGGGCTCATCATCAATCACCAGCACTCGGATACTCGAATAATCATTCATACATCTATTTCCTAAACGGAGAATTTTGAATGATGGCTGTTGAAAACCCAAGCAAAATCGACCCTTTGCCGGAGTTAAAGCCGCAGGCCCCACATGGCTTGGCGGCGTTCGAAGGGAATTCTGATGCTGAAGCGAGCGCCCTTGCCCGGGGCGGAATCAACCCGCATGGTGCCCCCGTGGTTTTCGGTGATGATGAAGTAGGAAACCGAGAGGCCGAGGCCGGTGCCGTGCCCGACTTCCTTCGTGGTGAAAAAGGGTTCGAAAGCCCGCTTGCGGGTTTCCAGATCCATGCCGGGGCCGTTGTCTTCGACTTCGATGAGAGCTGTGGTGGATTCGCGTTTGAGTCGGAGAGTAATACGGGGTTCTTGGGGGAGTTCGGCACATTCAGCCATGGCTTGGGCACTGTTGGTGAGGAGGTTCAGGATCACCTGCTGGATTTGGCTGCCTTCGCAGGGGATGAGATCCAGCGTGGCATCATATTCCCGTTCAATTAGAATATGACGGAAGTCGAAGCGTTTTTTCAGGTTATAGTCGTTCGCTGCCAGCTCTATACTGCGTTCAAGAATCTCTTCGAGATTGTTCGGTGCAAAGTGGGCTTCATCCTTCCGGCTGAAACTCAGCATGTTATCGACAATTCGTGCGGCGCGACGTCCGGCTTCAGTAACGGAGTCCATCATTTTAAGCAGTTCGCGATCCTCCATATAGGTTTGGATGGCATCGAGCGTCGTTCCGGCATTCTGGGCGGCAGTCACGTTGCGGTCGGTGGTGTGGGTGACGCGGTTCTTCATGACCTGCAGGTTTTGCAAAATACCGGCGAGCGGATTATTGATTTCGTGCGCCATGCCGGCGGCCAACCCCCCGACCGACATCATTTTTTCCGACTGCACCATCATTTCCTCAATGCGTACGCGGTCGGTCACATCATCCACCCGGATCACCGCCCCTTCGTCGCCGTCGGTGGTGAGCGGATAGACCGTGACGTCCGCAAAACGCGAGTCTTTATCGATGATGCAGGGGATCCGTTCGTCGTGTTGCAATTCGTTGTTGGAAATGGATTCCAGCACGCGGGCCATTTCGCTCCCAAGGTTTGGAAAAACCTTCTCAAGGACTTTTCCCTGAGCCTGGTCCGCAAGGATTCCAGAGAGGCGCTCGGCCTCGCGGTTCCATTGTGTCACACAGCCATTGGCATCGATACCCACGAGGATTGAAGGCATGGAGTTGACGATATTGCTCAGCAGGTTCCTGAGCTTAAGTAATTCCTTGGTGGCCTGAAGTCTTTCGAGCTCGGCGGCGGTTCGCCCGGCAAAAACCTGCATAACCGATGTGGCGAAATCGACTTGTTCGATCGGGTTTTTGTACATTGCAACCATCACACCGAGGGGTTGCTCTTCCGAATCAACCAGCGGAATTCCGATGTAGCTTTCGATCTTCAGCGTTTTCAGCATTTCGGTGTCGGGAAATTGCTCGCGCACGTTCGACACGAAAATGCAGGCATCTCCGTCGAGTACGCGTTCGCAGGGGGTGTTTTGCAAAGCATAATCAAAGTTTTCGCGGATTCCGATATGGTCGGCCACCGCGATCACCCGCATGGTTTCATGGGAGTCGTCGCTAAACTCACTGATATAGGTGAAGTCGGCATCCAGCGATTTTGCCAGTTGGCCAACCATAGAATTAAAGAACTGCCTCCCGACGGATGATACCCCCTCGACAATGTTGCGGATGCCGTCTTCGATCAATACGCGTTCGGTGATATCGTCCACCCGGATTACTGCGCCCTCCGCATCGTTATCGAGCAGGGGATAGACGGTGACGCAGTTGTAGCGAGTACGGTCGTTTTCGAGCACAAGAATACGCTCTTCTTTTTGGGGGGTGCGCTCGCGGATTGCCCGTTCAACCTTCACCATCTCCTTCCCGAGTTGCGGGAACACCTCTTTCAGCGGCCGTCCGGTTGCATCCAGTTCCCGAATGGTCGTGGTTCGTTCCGCCTCGCGATTCCATTGGGTCACGAGGCCGTTAAGATCGACCCCGACGAGGATCGACGGCATGGAGTCGATGATGTTTCTGAGCATCGCCCTGAGCTGCCGCAGTTCCTCTTCGGCCTTTTTACGGACGGTAATGTTCCGGGAAGTTCCGAAGGTTCCAACCAGAGCACCCTTTTCATCGTAGCGGGGAACTTTGGTGGTGAGATACCATTGCTCGCCGTCGAGTGTGGTGGATTGCTCCTCCTTTTGAAGAGGATTTTCTGTACGCATGACCTCAAGTTCATCGTCGAATTTTTGCAAAGCCTGCTCTCGGGGGAGGAAATCAAAGTCGGTTTTTCCGATCAGGTCATCGGGCACGAGATGCACCTCGTTGGCCTTGGCGGTGTTGACTTCGATAAAGTAGCCTTCCCGATCTTTGAAATAGATCAGATCCGGCGCATGTTCCATGAATGATCGGAAAAGATTGCGCTCGAAGGCCAACTGCTTTTCGATGGTGATGCGTTCGGTGATGTCCCGGCCAATCCCTCGGTAACCCTGAATGTTCCAATCCTTGTCGTAGAAGGGGACTGCGTTGCTTTCGAAGACGACCGTTCGGCCTTCCTTATGTAGATTAATGTTGATCATCGAATGGATCGGAGCACCCTTCTCCACAACCTCTGCGAAGAGAGTTTCCATGGCCTCCGCTTCGGAGTGCGGCATGGTGGCGGTGAAGCGCTTTCCAACTAATTCCCCGGGGGTGTAGCCGAGCAGGTCGCTCACCTGCGGGCTGACGTAGGTGAAAATCCCCTTCGCATCAATCTCCGAGATTAAGTCGGAGGTCGTTTCGACGAGGTTGCGGAACCGTTCCTCACTCTTTTTCCGCGCAGCTTCGGTTGCAACGCGTTCGGTGATATCGCGTGCGACTCCGCGGAAGCCCGCGAGTTTGCCGGTGTTATCCGCGAAGGCCTTCCCGCTGGATTCAAGAATGACCTTGCTGCCATTCCGGTGGACGTATGTGTTGATGTCGTCATCGAAGCGGGTTTCCACCGTGTACTGGCGGTTTTTTTCCATGTTTCGGGATGAATCCGCCGGGACCATAAGGGAGACGGCGCTTTGACCGATGAGCCCAGAGGGCTCGTAGCCGAGAAGATCGCGTGCGCGCGGACTCACGTAGGTGTAGTTTCCAAGCCGATCCGTTTCCCAGATCATGTCGTTCGAGGATTCCACGAGCATCCGGAAACGTAATTCGCTTTCGTCCAACGCGCGCGTGGTCTGCTGATGGCTGTCCCGAACCCGGCCCAGCTCGTGGGTATGGTGGGTGAGTTTCTTTTTCAGGATCCGATTCCAGACCGTGACCGATCCGCCGGCCAACAGCGTGGCAAGCAAGCAGGCCACGATCACCTTCACGAGGGTTCGATCTTCGATCGGCATCCAGCGGCGGTTGATCTCAAAGCGTTGGAAGTCGGAGATTGAAAGCAGGGTTTTGTCCAGGATCGATCCGAGGAGCGGCATCTCGGCATTGGAGGCCAGGCAAAGATCCCAGCGGTAGTCCACATAGCCGACAATCTCAAGGTCCGAAAACCCGAGTTGCTGGATGTAGTGGTAGGCAACGCCCTTGTCGGTGATCATTGCATCGGCTTGCATACGGGAAACCTCGTTAAAACCGATGGCAGCGCTATGAACGGGTTTGATATTGTGGTCGGGATACAAGTCGGAAACATATTCGTGTGTCGCGGACCCATTGACAATCGCGATGGAAAGCCCCTTCATATTTTCCAGAAGATAATTTTTCGCCCCTCCCTTGCGCATGAGAATTACGATATCGACGCTGTAGTACGGATCGGTGAATTGCAGATAACCTCGCCGGGAGGAGTTGTTCTGCATCGAGCCGACAAGGTCGATTTCCCCGTTTTCAAGCCCGTCGGAAATCGCTTTCCAATTATCATAGCGAACCACGGAAAATTTAATGCCGAGTTTCTTTTCGATCAGGTGGATATAATCTGCCGTGATGCCCTGGTTCTTTCCGTTCTTTCCGATGTAGTCGAAGGGAGGGGCATCTGGAATAGGGGCATAGCGGATCGAAGTGTTGTGCGCATCCAGCCACCGCGCTTCGGCCGGGGTCAGATCAATCTCGCTCCCCTTTACCTGCGCGACGACATACAGCGCCGCATACACGGC
>JAOZKS010000389.1 GCA_029935255.1 Pontiella sp. | reverse complement strand
CGAATATCAGGGTTAATCTCGCCGAGATTCTGGGCGACGATGTCTACGCCACCCTCCATGCCCGCAAGCAAAAGCGGCGGTCACTGCTCAATCAAAAGAAGATCGAAAAGGCGCTGGCGGAACGAAAGAAATGTTCGGAGAAAGAACCATGAGTGCCTCCCTAATGAAGCGCATGCTGACCGAGCCTGATAAGCGACTCCTTTGGAAATTCGCCTACAACTTTGGCTACAAGGGTATGCGCTCCATCGAAAAATTCCAGAAACGGCTCAAGCGGGATGAATATTTCCCCGCCTTCCTTTTTATTTCCATCATCAACGCCTGCAACCTCGCCTGTCAGGGCTGCTGGGTTTCGCAGTCCAGCCCCCCCCAGCAAATCGCGCCCGACACCCTCGACAACCTCATTACCGAATGCAAAGCACAGGGGGCCTATTTCTTTGGCATCCTGGGGGGCGAGCCGCTGCTTTACGACGGCCTCTTCGACGTATTTGAAAAGCATCCCGAGTGCTACTTCCTACTCTTCACCAACGGCATGATGATCACCGACTCCGTCGCCAAGGAAATGCGCCGCATAGGCAATATTAGTCCGCTGATCAGCATCGAAGGACTTGAGGAAGTCAGCGATGTGCGCCGCGGCGGCGAAGGGGTCTATGGACAATCGATGGCGGGACTGGCCAACTGCACGAAAAATCGTCTCGTTACCGGCGTTTGCACCAGTGTCTGTAAATCCAATATCGACGATCTCGCGAATGAAAAATTTGTGACCGACGTTGCTGCACTCGGTGCGCACTACCTCTGGTACTACATCTATCGCCCCGTCGGTCCGAACCCCACCCCCGAATTGGTACTGGACGACGAGCAAGTCTTGGAGCTCCGTCGTTTCATCGTTGATATCCGCCTCAAGGCCCCGCTCATGGTGATCGATTCCTATTGGGACGACAAAGGCAACGCCCTCTGCCCGGCGGCCGTCGGCATTGCCAACCACATCAGCCCCGAAGGCTACATCGAACCCTGCCCACCCCTCCAGTTTGCCAAGGATAATATTGGCGACGGAACCGGGCTCTACGATATTTTCAACCAATCCGGTTTCCTGGCCAAGTTTCGAACCATGTGCTGCGACACCACGCAGGGATGCATCATCATGGAACATCCGGAAACGCTTGCTGACTTCATCAAGTCCGAGGAAGCAACCGACAGCTCCGGACGCGGCACCTTGCTGGAAGAACTCGATCAAATGTGTCCTTGCGGGAGTCACCATCAACCCGGCAAGGAAATTCCCGAGCGCAGCTGGGCCTATCGCTTCGCCAAGAAAAACTGGTTCTTTGGATTTGGAGCATACGGATGAATAAAACAAACCCACCCTGCGGGGTACCCGCCGCGAAGATGCAACGGAACGAAACCAAGCAAGCCGTCGAGGAGTATGTCGTCGACCACAACCTCGTCCCGCCACTCTCCATGGAGGAGCTGCGCGACCACGCCTCGCACCTCACACCTCACGCCCCAGGTCTTCTGGACTACACCATGGTGTTGCTCAACAACGCGGTATGGCGCGACACCGTCGCCTCCATTCCCTACGAACGCCGCCTCCTTCTTCTTCCCATTTGCCTGCGTAGTTTTAAGGACTGCCCGGCCGAACTCGACGAGTTTGGCCTGCTTTGCGAGGAGTGTGGGCGCTGTAATATCGGTGAACTCCAATCCCTTGCCGAAGAGTTGGGCTATGTCGTGCTCGTTGCCGAAGGCTCCACCGTCGTCACTAAGCTGCTCGAAGGCGGCAAGGTCGATGCCGTCGTCGGGGTCAGCTGCCTCAATGCGCTTGAAAAGTCGTTCCCGCACATGGCCGATGGCGCCATACCCGGCCTCGCCATTCCGCTCACGGTCGACGGCTGCGTTGGTACTGAAATGGATGTTGCTCATGTTCGCGAAGCGATCCTGCTTAAATCCGCCAAGCCGTGGAGGAATCAGATCAACACTCAGGCCATTCGAAAAGTAGTCGACGGTTGGTTTGCGGCCTCTGAGGATTGGAATGCCGAAACCCGCACCGAGCAGATCGCCCAAGCGTGGTTGCTCAAAGACGGAAAGCGATGGCGACCGTTCCTGCTCGCCTGCACCTATAGCGCGCTCAACGAAGGCACCACCGATTTCCCCGAAGATATCCGCCGCCTCGCCCTTGCTGTCGAATGCTTTCACAAGGCTTCACTGGTTCACGACGACATCGAAGACGACGATGACCTGCGCTATGGCGAACCCACCCTGCACAAGCAATACGGGCTTCCCGTTGCGCTCAACGCAGGCGACCTGCTCGTTGGCGAAGGCTACCAATGGATTTCCTCCGTTGAAAACCAGACTCCTGCGCTCCTACGCATTGCCGTCGAAAACCACCGTACCCTCTGCATTGGGCAAGGGGAGGAACTGTATGGCCTATCTCAGAAAGCCCCATTCCGATCCAAGGAAATCATTGAAATCTTCCGTCGTAAAACGGCCCCCGCCTTTGGGGTTGCCCTTCAACTTGGAGCCGTCGCCTCGGCGGGGGCCGACGAGGATCTGCAGGAAACCCTCCACTCATTCAGCGAATCCCTCGGCATTGCCTACCAAATCCGCGATGACCTTGAAGAATACCAGTCCGGCGAACCGGTCGACTTCCGCGCCTCGATTCTCTTCGCGCTTGCCCGCGATGCCCAAGAGGGGTGGCCACAGGGGGGGGGGGGGGGGCG